>JACIYQ010000050.1 GCA_014359855.1 Parvibaculum sp. | reverse complement strand
GGACCTTCCGGGTTGCCTCATATCGGCACGTTCGGCGAAGTGGCGCGTACGACCATGGTGCGCCGCGCCTTCGAAATCCTGATGCCGGGTGTCGAGACGCGCCTCCTCTGCTTCTCCGACGACATGGACGGGATGCGCAAGATCCCGGACAACGTGCCGGACCGCGCCTTCCTCGAGCCCTATCTGCACATGCCGCTGACCTCGGTGCCGGATCCTTTCACGAACGAATATCCTTCGTTCGGCCATCACAACAACGCGATGCTGCGGCGCTTCCTCGACACCTTCGGCTTCGAATACGAGTTCGCCAGCGCAACCGAATATTACAAGTCGGGCCGCTTCGACGCGATCCTCAAGCGCGTGGCCGAACGCTACGACGACATCATGGCGATAATGTTGCCGACGCTTGGGCCGGAGCGCCGCGCGACCTATTCGCCCTTCCTGCCGATCTCGCCCAAGACCGGCCGCGTGCTTTATGTGCCGATGAAGAAGGTGAATGCCGCGGACGCGACCATTACCTTCGACGACGAGGACGGCGAAGAGACCACGCTACCCGTCACCGGCGGCCACGTGAAGCTGCAGTGGAAGCCGGATTTCGGCGCGCGATGGGCCGCGCTCGGCGTCGATTTCGAGATGTTCGGCAAGGATCACGGGCCCAACATGGGCGTCTACGACCGCATCTGCGCGGCGTTGGGCGGCCGCCCGCCGGAACACTTCGTCTACGAACTCTTCCTCGATGAAAAGGGCGAGAAGATTTCAAAGTCGAAGGGCAACGGGCTCACCATCGATGAGTGGCTGGCCTATGCGCCGGCCGAGAGCCTCGCGCTCTACATGTTCCTGCGGCCGCGTCAGGCCAAGAAGCTCTATTTCGACGTCATTCCGCGCGCCGTCGATGAATATTACCAGCACCTTGCCGCCTATCCGCGTCAGGACGTGAAGGAACGGCTGGGCAATCCGGTCTGGCACATCCATGGCGGCAATCCGCCCGCGATCGAGCTGCCGGTTTCCTTCGCGCTGCTGCTCAATCTCGTCAGCGCGTCCCACGCGCATGACAAGGCGGTGCTCTGGGGCTTCATCCTGCGTCACGTGACCGGCGTGACGCCGGATACGCATCCCGAACTCGACCGGCTGGCCGGCTATGCGATCCGCTACTTCGAGGATTTCGTGAAGCCGGCCAAGGTGTTCCGTGCGCCCGACGAGGTCGAGGCCGAAGCGCTGCAAGCGCTCTCCGGCAAGCTCGCCACGCTGCCCTCCGGCGCGGATGGCGAGACGATCCAGAATGCTCTGCTTGATGTGGCGCGCGGCATCGAGCGCTATCAGGATCATGCGAAGACGAGCCCGGAGGGCGGTCCCGGTGTCTCCGTCGCTTTCTTCCAGATGATCTATCAGGTGCTGCTCGGGCAGGAGCGCGGACCGCGCTTCGGCTCCTTCGTCGCGCTCTACGGCATCGGCAACACGCGTGAGCTGATCGCCCGCGCGCTTGCGGGCGGCGATCTCTCCGAGGTCTGATCCGCGCTTTCGGCATTGCTCCCTCTGGTCTCATGGCCGAACATGAACCGGCCGGGTGTCGCCCGGCTGGATGGCACGGGGAGCGGAAAGCGTGCGGAAATGGTCGAGGCGCCCCTGGCGAAGCGCCGTTCTGCTTCTCGTCTTTCTGTTTGCCGCCTCTCCGCTGGGCGCGCTGGAGCGCGGCCTCGCCGCGGCGCCGGCGGCATCAGGGCGCATTTCGAGGGATGGGGCTCGCAAGCCCGCGGCCACATAGACCGTGCGCTTGCGATAAACGGGAACAATGCCTGGGCCCATGCCGCGCTCGGTGGCTGGCATCTCGAAATCGTCCATGAGGGCGGCCTGATCGGCGCCGCGATTTATGGTGCCTCGGTCCGCGCCGGGATCGAGGCCTATGAGCGCACCCGCGCGGAGGAATTTCTCGACCGCCTGCTCGCCCGCGAGCCGCGCACCGCGCTTGAGGGCATCCTGCGCAATTCCGCGCTGCCGTTGAAAGAGGCGCTGCACCGGGACGACAGGGCGGAAATCGCGCGTCTCGTCGCGGCGGGTCTTGGCCGCCGCACGGTCCCGAAGTCCGATGGCGCTCCCGTGCCCGGCAAGCGCTGAGGCTTACTGGCTCGCCCAGATGATCCGCGCCATCCAGAGAATCTCCTCCGGCTTCAGCACACGGTCCTCATAGGCCGGGTTGAACGATTTGAGTTCCACCCGGTTCGCCGTCATGCGCGCCAGCACCTTGACCATGACCTCGTCGGCCACCGTCTTTACCACCACGCGGTCGCCCCGCCTGACATCGGCGGCGGGCGACACGACGATGATGTCGCCCTCGCGGTAGAAGGGCTCCATGCTGTCCCCGCTCACTTCGAGTGCATAGGCATGCTCGTCCTTGAAGTCGGGAAAGGCGACCTCTTCCCAGCCCGCGCCCGCCGGAAAGCCGGCATCGTCGAAAAAGCCGCCGCGCCCCGCCTGCGCAAGGCCGATCAGCGGCACATGCCTTTGCGGCCGGGCTGGGTTCTCGCCATTGGCGACAAGCGCAAGGAAGGCCTCGAGCGACGAGCCCGTCGCATCGAGCACCCGCGCCAGGCTCTCCGTATTGGGCCAGCGCGGCCGCCCCGTCGCCGTCACGCGCTTCGACTTGTTGAAGGTCGTGGGATCGAGCCCCGCCGCCTTGGCAAGGCCGGACGCCGTCAGCCGGTGCTGGGCGGCGAGCCTGTCGATCGCCGCCCAGAGGCGGCCATGAGAGAGCGAGCGGGGCATGGGCCTGAATGAATTCCTGTCTTCCGCCCGGGCGCGGGGCCGGAATATGGAAATCATGCCACAGGCCCCGCCTTTTGGCCCAGCCGAAATGCGGATCGAATTCCCATCTCCGGGCGCGGGGCGCGGCTTGTCCCTCGCAGGCGTGCTCGTTAAAGTGCCGCGTCTCCCGCCTTCCCGAAAGGACCGCCATGCCGCCGGATGCCGGCCTCGTCTACAAGATCGTGAGCGAACACGAATGGGCCGCTGCCGAGGCCGAAGGCCGCTACATCGGCTCGCCGGTCGATCTCGACGACGGCTTCATCCATTTCTCGACCGCCGGACAGGCGCCGGAGACGGCCTCGCGCCATTTTTCGGGGAGGAGGGGCCTCCTCCTCGTCTCGGTCGAGACGGCGGCGCTCGGCGTGGCGCTCAAATGGGAGCCTTCTCGCGGTGGCGCGCTTTTCCCGCATCTCTACGACGTGCTTTCGCTCGAGGCGGTCGCCCGCGTCGATCCGCTGCACGTCGGCGAGGACGGGGAGCATGTCTTCCCGCCGCATGTCGCCATCCGGCAGGAAGGCTGAACCTCATGGATCTTTTCCCGCTTGCCCGGCCCTTCACGAGCCTCATCGAGCCCGAAACCGCGCATCGCCTGACGATCCGCGCGCTTCGCCTGGGGCTCGCCCCGCGTCAGCGCGAACCCGATCCGGCCTCGCTTGCGATCGATCTCTTCGGCCTTCATTTCGAAAATCCGGTCGGCATCGCGGCCGGCTTCGACAAGAATGGCGAGGTGCCGGACGCCATGCTGGCTTTGGGCATGGGCTTTGCCGAGGTCGGCACGGTGACGCCGCGCCCGCAGCCCGGCAATCCGCGTCCCCGCGTCTTCCGGCTGCCGCTTCACCGCGCCGTCATCAATCGCCTGGGCTTCAACAATGAAGGCCACGAGGCGCTGAAGAAGCGCCTTCTCGCGCGGCGCGGCCGCTTCGGCATCGTCGGCGTCAATATCGGCGCCAACAAGGATTCGGCGGATCGCATCGCCGACTACGAAGCCGGCATCCGCGCCTTCGACGGGCTCGCTTCCTATTTCACCGTCAACATTTCCTCGCCCAACACGCCGGGCCTGCGCGCGCTCCAGAGCAAGGTGGAACTGCAGGGCCTCGTCGCCCGAGTCCTCGCCGCCCGCCGCACCGATCGCGTGCGGCCAACGCCCGTGCTCCTCAAGATCGCGCCCGACCTCGGCGAGGAGGAACTTGCCGGCATCGCCGACATCGCACTCGCCGAAGGCCTCGACGGTCTCATTATCTCGAACACCACCATCGCCCGCGAAGGTCTCGTCTCCGGCGTCCATGCGCGCGAGACCGGCGGTCTCTCCGGCGCGCCGCTCTTCGCCATGTCGACGGCGGTGCTCCACGACATGTACCGCCTCACCAAAGGCCGCATTCCCCTCGTCGGCGTCGGCGGCATCATGTCGGGCGAGGACGCCTATGCGAAAATCCGGGCGGGCGCCTCGCTCGTCCAGCTTTATTCAGCGCTCGCCTATGAGGGCCCCGCACTCGTCACCCGCATCAAGCGCGACATCGCGGCCCGCCTCGCGGCGGACGGCTTCGCGCATCTGAAGGATGCGGTCGGCGCGGACGTGACGCTTTAACTCCGGAGGAACATCGCGATGGCACGCCCCACCATCTACCACAATCCGCGCTGCTCGAAGTCGCGCGCCACGCTCGCCCTGCTCGAAGAGCGCGGGGCCGATCCGCTGATCGTCGATTATCTGAAGGCGCCGCCCAGCGCCGTGGAGCTTCAGGCGATCCTGAAGAAACTGAAGATGAAGCCTCGCGATCTCATGCGGAAGGGCGAAGAGGTCTACAAGACCCTCGGCCTCGGCAATGAGAAGCTCACCGATGAAAAGCTCATTCGCGCCATGGTCGATAACCCGATCCTGATCGAGCGCCCTATCGTCGTCATGGGGTCGAAGGCACGGATCGGCCGCCCGCCCGAAAGCGTGCTGGAAATCCTGTAGCGCAGCTGCGTTCTCGCTCGTCTTTCAAACAAATGCGTCATGCTCGGGTTTGACCCGGGCATCCAGGGCCCCTTGCGCCGACTTTACCTTTTTCCGTCATGGCCCGATTTATTCGGGCCATCCACGTCTTTCCTTTTCTTTTCAGAGAGCCGGTCGCCGGTTCCTACGCCAGTTCTCTTCGCAACCTCGGATAGTAAAACCCGAGCGACGCCGCCCGCATCAGGTTGAAGCCTGTCAGCGCCGCCCACAGCCCGTGATTGCCATAGGGCAGGAACAGCCACCACAGCATGAGGAAGAGCGCGCTGGAGGCGAGCGCCGCATTGCGCATTTCCGCGCCGCGCGTCGCGCCGATGAAAATGCCGTCGAGCTGATAGCACCAGACGGACAGCACCGGCAGCAGCGCCGCCCAGAAGAGATAGTCCCGTGCCGTGGCGCGCACCTCCGGGTCGATGCTCAGGAAGTCGATGACGAAGCCACCGAAAACGAAAATCCCGAGCGACAGCACGCAGGAAATCCCCGCCGCCCATCCCGTCGAGATCCAGGCCGAGCGGTCGAAATCCTCCCGCCGCCCGGCACCGAAGGCCTTGCCCACCAGCGCTTCCGCCGCCAGCGCAAAACCATCAAGGAAGAACGCGCTCACCGACACGAATTGCAGCAGGATCGAATTGACCGCCAGCGTGACCGTGCCCGCCTCCGCGCTCTTCGCGGTGAACCAGGCGAAGGAAAACATCAGCACGATGGTCCGGATCATGATGTCGCGATTGGTCGCGACGGTCTTCGCCAGGCGCTGCGTATCCATCAGCTTCGCCCGCGTCCACTGGCCCGGATAGAAGCGCAGATGCCGTGCCGCGAAGACGAGTCCGGCCGCCGCTGCCGCCATTTCGGCGATCAGCGTGCCGGCGGCGATCCCCGCCACGCCCCAGCCGAGCCCCAGCGCCAGCGCGATATTGAAGAAGATGTTCACGAGGTTGAGAAAGACCTGCAGCACCAGCGCGACATTGGCGCGGCCAAGCCCGATGAACCATCCGACCAGCGCGTAATTGGCGAGCGCGAAGGGCGCGCTCCAGATGCGAATGTTGAAATAGGTCTGGGCGAGGCTCTCCACCTCCTCGCTGCCGTCGAGCAGCGCGAAGGCAGCAAGGCGGATCGGCCATTGCAGCGCGATGAGCGCGAAGCCCACGGCGCCGGCGATGAGAAGCGCGCGCCCGAGCGCGGCGCGGATCTCCTCGCCGTCCATCGCCCCCAGCGCCTGCGCGGTCAGCCCCGTCGTGCCCATGCGCAGAAAGCCGAAGGTCCAGTAGACCATGGTGAAGATGAGCGCGCCGATGGCCACCGCGCCGATATATTTCGGATCGCCCATCCGCCCCATCACGGCGGTGTCGGCAATGCCGAGCAGCGGCGTCGAGATGTTCGAGATGACGATGGGCACCGCGATGGCGAGAACCGCTCGATGGCTCACCCGCGCCGGTGTCGTCGCGTTCATGATGCGGGTGCGTCGTCCGCCGCCTGCAGCAGGAAATGGCCATGGGCCGTCGCGATGGGCCGCGACCGGTCGTCCTGCCAGGCTTCCGCGCGCACCGTCGCCACGCGGCGTCCCTGCTTGGTGATTTCCGCGCGGCCATAGGTGTCCATCGGCCGCCCGGATCTCAGATAGTCGATGGTGAGCCCAATGGGCTTCGGCAGTGCGGCGGCGCTCGCATCGCCCGCCGCAAATTCGAAAGCGAGCTGCGCAATGGCCGTCGTCTCGAGGAAAGCGCCGATCGCGCCGCCATGAAGCGCGGGCAGCACCGGGTTGCCGATGAGATGCTGCGAGAAATGCAGCACCGTGGTGATCTCGTTGCCGCGCTGGTCCACAGTGATGCCGAGATAGCGCGCGTAAGGGATCGCCTGCATCAGCGCATTGACGTCGATGAGGGTCTTCTCGCTCATGCCGCGCTGTCCTTGTTCCTCGCGAGAATTTTTATGGCCTCCGCCGCCACGGGAACGGGTATCGCCCGGTTCGCCGCCAGCATGAAAGTGCCGACACAGGCTGCGATGGGATCGTCCTCATCCGTGTGATAGGCCGTGCCGCGCACGAAGGCGATGTTCTTCGTCACCTTGTAGCAATGCGTATGCGCCATCAGGCCGAGCTTCGGCGTCGCGGGTTTCATGTAGTCGATCCGCAGGTCGAGCGTCGCGATGGACTGGCGTTCTGCCAGCGCAAGCTGCACCGCGATGCCGCAGGCATTGTCGAGCAGCGAGGTGATGACGCCGCCATGGATCACGCCCGTCTCGGGGTTGCCGATCAGCTTTTCGGAATAGGGCACGGAGAGCCAGGCCTCCCCCCGTTTTGCGTCTTCCACGGTCATGCCGATGGCCTTGGCATGCGGCACATGTTCGATCAGCAGATCCTTCATCATGGCGATGTGCTCGGGTGTGAAGTCGGGGTTACTCATCCTGCGGCCTCTGGAATTTCCGGGAAGGCGAAACGGCTCTCTTGCTGCCCGCCGTTCTGATAGCGCCAACGGACCGGCGGCGCCACTGCAAGCCAGCAATAATTCTAACACATTGAAAAAAAGAGTTTTTTAGAACAATTCCCCGTGTCGAAAAGTTGACGATTGTCGTCATTCGGGTAGGTTGGGCACATAGATATGAATTGCGGGACCGGCGGGCAGGGTGGGGCAGCCCCGCAGGCTCCGGTCCCTCCGGAGGGATGATGAGCGACATAGACACCCCGGCAGGGGAAGGCGGTGCCGTGTGAGCACCGGTCTTGAGGACGCGCCGCCGGTCGAGGCGGTGAAGGCGCTCGGCAAGCGCGAGCGCACGAAGAAGAACAATCGGGAAGCGATTCTCGATGCCGCGAAGATCGTCTTTGCCGATCTCGGTTACGGCGCCACCTCCGTCCGCGACATCATTCGCCGGACGGGTCTCGCGTCGGGCACCTTCTACAACTACTTCAAGAGCAAGGAAGAGGTCTTCGAGGCGTTGATGGACGAGGGCATGCGCCGCATCCGCCCGCGCCTCCGCGCCGAGCGCATCCGCTCGCGCACCTTCGAGGATTTCATCCGCAACGCCTATCGAACCTATTTCGATTATCTCGCCACCGACCGCGACACCTTCCAGGTCATCCGCCAAAATCCGAGCACCGTCCGTGTGCGCATGGATTCGCCGGAGATCATCGCGGGCTTCGAGGAAATTCGCGAATATATTGTGGAAGACATCCGCAACGGCACTCTGCCGAACGTGGATGCCGAATACCTCATGGCCGCTGTCGTCGGCATCGCCATGGAAATCGGCGACCGCATGTTGCGCCGTCCCGAGATGGACCCGGACGAGGCCTCCTCCTTCGCGACGGCGCTCGTTCTCGGCGGCTTCCGCGCCCTCCCGCACACGGGCGAAACGAAGTAGGGCCGTGAAGCGCGGACGATAAGAGAAAGAACAAGACCAATGAACCTTCAGAAGCTTATCGTCCGTACCCTGCTTAAATTGCCGGACAACCTCCTCGTCCGGATGTCGGGCGGCAAGCCGCTCGCCATCGACGGGCGCATCCTCGATGCCCGGGCGCAGTTTCTTGCCGCGCAAGGCGCGCGCCAGCCGTCGATTACGACGCTCGATCCCGCCGCCGCCCGCAGCGCCACATCGGAAGGCCTGAAGCTCCTCGACGCCGATCCCCGTGCCGATGTCGAGGTAAGGGCGCTTGAGGTGCCGGGCCCCGGCGGCCCCCTGGAGGCGCGTCTCTATCTTCCGGTGAACATGTCGCGGCCGCTGCCCGGTATGGTCTTCTTTCACTTCGGCGGCTGCGTCATCGGCGATCTCGATACCTGCGACACCTTCTGCCGCATGATCGCGGCGCTTGCCGGCTGCTCCGTGCTGAACGTCGCCTACCGCCTCGCGCCGGAGCACAAGTTCCCCGCTCAGGTCGACGACGCCGTCGCCGCCTATCGCTGGGCGCAGGAAAATGCCGCCGCCCTCCACATGATCCCCGGCCGCATCGGCGTCGGCGGCGACAGCGCGGGCGGTTATCTCTCCGCCGTCGTCGCGCAGGAGGCAAGGCGAAAGGGTTTCGCCGCGCCCGCCCTCCAGCTTCTCATCTATCCGGTGACGGACTGGGGCTGGAAAGGCGGCTCGATGGACAGTTGCGCCGAGGTCTATCCGCTGACGCGCGCGGTCATGGACTGGTTCGGCGCACATTACCTGAATGCGCCCGCCGAGGCGGAGGATGTCCGCGTCTCGCCGATGAAGGAGCCGGACCTGTCTGGCTTGTCCCCCGCCATCGTCGTCACGTCGGGTTTCGACCCGCTGCGCGATCAGGGCGCGGCCTATGCCGAAAAGCTCAAATCCGCTGGCGTCGTCGTCGCTTACCGCTGCGAAGACAGCCTGCCTCACGCTTTCACCGCCATGACCGGCGTCATCCCGGCGGCGCGCGAAGCCTGCGAACGGATCGCGCGCGACATCGGCACGGTCCTCGGCGGGAGCGCCTGATCCATGCTCTACGCGATCGTCAAGGCAGCGATCTCCGGCATCCTCGTGATGGCCGTGTCGGAAACCGCCAAGCGCAATCCCGCCTTCGGTGCGCTCATCGCGTCGCTCCCGCTCGTCTCCATTCTCGCCATCGTCTGGCTCTGGCGCGACACGGGCGACGTGGAGCGCATCGCCGCCCATGCGGAGGCGACCTTCTGGTACGTCATTCCCTCGCTGCCGATGTTTCTGATTTTCCCGGCGATGCTGCGGCATGGGATTGGCTTCTGGCCCGCGCTCGCCATCGGCTGCGCCGTCACCGTGCTCCTCTATCTCGCGACCGTCTGGATCGCCGCGCGCTTCGGCATCGCGCTCTGACCGGGAGGGCTGCGAGTCGTTCTCAAGCCTGCAACGCTTGCCCGCCAAAAACCTCCATGCTATTTCCCCACCGTCCTTAGGGGAGTAGCCGCCCTCCGCCGTCATGGCAGAGAGGGGCGGGCGTCAACAGACTCGAGATGGTTCATCTCGTGGCGCCCGCGCTCAGCAACCGCTGAACTGGCGAGACCTTTGGCTCATGCGCTGCCTTTGCCGGGTGGGCGTATTGGGTCATTGGTGTCGCGCCCGGCAGCGGAGTGTCCTTCTTGGAAGCCTTCCTCGTTTCTCTCGGTGCCGTCGCCATCGCTGAAATCGGCGACAAGACGCAATTGCTCGCCCTCATTCTCGCGGTGCGTTTCCGCGCGCCGCTCGCCGTCATCGCCGGCATCTTCGTTGCCACGGTCGCAAATCACGCGCTCGCCGCATGGGCGGGAACCCTCGTCGCCGCCTGGCTCACGCCGCAGCTTCTCGCCTGGGTGCTTGGCCTTTCCTTCCTTGCGATGGGGCTCTGGACGCTCGTACCGGACGAGCCGCCTTCCGAAGACGAAGCCGTCTCCCGCTTCGGTCCTTTCTTCGCAACCACGATCGCTTTCTTTCTGGTCGAGATGGGCGACAAGACGCAGCTAGCGACCGTCGCCCTCGGCGCGCGCTACGAGACGCTCGTCCTCGTCGCGCTCGGCACGACGCTCGGCATGCTGGCCGCGAACGTGCCTGTCGTTCTCTTCGGCGAGGCGGCGGCAAAGCGCGTGCCGCTCCGCTATGTCCGCTTCGCGGCCGCCGCACTCTTCATCGTGCTCGGTCTCGCCGCGCTCGGTTCGGCCATCGGCTACACATCCTGATCGGAGCGGAGAAAGGAGTGCGGCGCGCAGCATGGCGAAGTTGGGGCCGTCCCTCTATGCTTTGCCGCAAATGAATTTGCCATAAAAGAGACGGGGAGAACGCTCATGCGCGCCATGCGTGTGCACGAACTATCGGAAGACATCGGCGTATTGAGGATGGAGGAGGTCGAACTGCCGCCGCCGGGGCCGGGCGAGGTGCGTCTGCGGCTCAAGGCCTGTTCGGTCAACTTTCCGGACATCCTGATGATCCAGGGCAAATATCAGTTCAAGCCCGAGCTTCCCTTTTCCCCCGGCATGGAAGGGGCGGGGGTCGTCGCGGCGCTGGGCGAAGGCGTAACGGCCCTCAAGGTGGGCGACCGCGTCGTCGCGGGCCTGCGCACCGGCGGCTTCGCGGAGGAGGCGAATGTCGCCGCCGAGGCCTGCCGCCCCATTCCCGGCCCCATGGATTTCGCCGAGGCCGCCGCTTACCCGGCCGCCTATCTCACGGCCTATGTCGCGCTTGTCTGCCGCGGCCATCTCCAGCCCGGCGAAACGCTGCTGGTGCATGGCAGCACGGGCGGCGTCGGTCTCGCCGCCGTCGAAATGGGCAAGCTCCTCGGCGCAACGGTGATCGCCACCTCGGCCTCCGGCGAGAAACTGAAAATCGTGAAATCGCGCGGTGCCGATCACGTCCTGAATGTCACGCAAGGCTTCCGCGAGAAGGTGAAGGAACTCACCGGCGGGCGCGGCGCGGATGTGATCTACGATCCCGTCGGCGGCGATGTCTTCGACGAGAGCCTGCGCTGCATCGCCTGGAATGGCCGCCTGCTGATCATCGGCTTCACCAGCGGCCGCATCCCCACCGTCTCCGTCAACATGCCGCTCATCAAGGGCTTCTCGGTCATCGGCGTCCGCGCCGGCGAATATGGCCGCCGCGACCCCGAAGCGGGCAGGGCGAACCTTGCCGCCATCGCCCGCCTCGCCGAAGAAGGAAAGATCGCGCCCTACATCTGCGCCCGCTTCCCGCTCGAACGCGCCGTCGACGCCCTGCGCATGCTTCAGGAACGCAAGGCCGTCGGCAAGGTCGTCATCGAGATGTAGAAAAACAGGATGTCATTGTCGGCAATCCGGCAACCACGGCAGGAAGGACTCCCTCACTCCTTCCCCCGCGCGACGAGCACGCTCCACAGCCTGACCGCGACGAAAATCGGGATCACGACCACGGCGCCGAGCAGCAGGTATTGCAGCGACCAGTCGATCGCATCGAACCCCATCTCCCAGATGCGACCCAGCGTATCGAGGAAGTCCCGCCACAGGTCGATCGGCTTGATGCCGAAAACCGCCAGCACCACGCCCACCGCGATGGACGCGATGGCGAGCTTGAAAAGCGTGGGCAGCACGGGCCCGCCGAAAAACCGATCCATCTGCGTTCCGTTCCTTGTTTTGTCTCGCGCGCTTCCGGCGGCGAGCTCAGTCCGCTGAAGTATAAATAGTCCGGGCCGGGAAGGGGATGGTGATTCCGCCCTCGTCGAAGCGCTCCTTGACACCCCGCATCAGGTCGAAACGTACCGGCCAGTAGTCCGCATTCATCACCCAGACGCGCGTCACGATATCGACCGAACTGTCGCCGAGGCCGATCACCCCGATAAAGGCCTCCGGCTCCTTCAGGCAGCGCGCATCCGCGTCCAGCGCCTCGCGAATGATCTGCATGGCCTTGCCGATATCGTCGCCATAGGAAATGCCGAAGGTAATGTCGACGCGGCGCGTCGGGTGATAGGTGTAGTTCGTGATCGGCTTTCCCCAGACCTCGCTGTTCGGCACCACGATCTGCACATTGTCGGGCGTCGCGAGTTCCGTGGTGAAAAGCGTCAGCGCCTTCACCGTCCCTGCAACGCCGCCCGCCTCCACATAATGCCCCGCGCGGAACGGCCGGAAGATCAGCAGCATCACGCCCGCGGCGACATTGGAAAGCGTGCCCTGCAGCGCCAGGCCGACGGCAAGGCCCGCCGCGCCGAGCACGGCGATGAGGCTTGCCGTCTGCACGCCGAACTTCGCCAGCACCGCGAGGATCGTGAAGGTAAGGACGAGATAGCGCACCATGGTGCCGAAGAAATTCAGCAGCATCTCGTCCATCGCCGGCCAGCGTCCCAGCGCCCGCATCGTCCATGTCCGGCACCGCCCGGCGAACCACAGGCCGAGAATGAGGATGAGAATGGCGATAACGATATTCACGCCGCCCTCGACAAGCTGCGGCAGCAGAACATCGAGCTGTTCGCGGATGGAAGGCGGAAGCTGGTCGAGCATGCGGTGGTTCCTCAAGTATGGGGCGGGAGCATCAGTTTCCCATGGGGAACCAGAGATTTGAACCTTGAAGGGCGTGAATCGAAACAAATTCTCTCCCCAAACTCGGTGTCATCCCGGCGAAAGCCGTGATGACGTCGCCTGCCAAAAATAAAAGTGTCACCCCGGCACTCGTTGCCGGGGCCCAATCCACGCTGCGGCAAAACAAACGGCGAGTGGGTCCCGGGCACAAGGCCCGGGATGACACCTTCTTTGACGGGATGTCGAAGCTTCTCCTACTCTCCATTCCATGACGAAGCCTCTAGCCGTCGCGCCGGAAACCGCAACGCTTCCCCCGCTCTTCGCCCGCTGGTTCGAAAGCCGCGGCTGGAGCCCGCGCGCCCATCAGCTCGCGCTTCTTTCCCTCGCCCAGGCGGGAAAATCCGCGCTCCTCATCGCGCCCACGGGTGCGGGCAAGACGCTCGCGGGCTTCCTGCCGGGCCTCATCGAGCGCCGCTATCCGGGCATGGAGAAGACCGGCCGCCAGGTCACCTTCTCCTCCGACCTCATCTATAATGTGCTGCGCGAGCACGAGCCGGACCACATCATGCTCCGCGCCACCTATAACGATGCCTCGACAGGCTTGCTCGATGTCGCCCGCGTCGCGGCGATGCTGAGGCGCATCAAGGGACGCATCCTCCTGAAACGCCTCGACCGCGTCTCGCCGCTGGCCGTGCCCGTCCTCCTCGACATCGGCAAGGTGAGCGTGGACGGCGAAGCGAACGAAGCGCTACTCTCCGAAGCGGCAGACGATCTGATCGCGGAGGCGACGCGGCTCGTTTGACCTCGCCCGACTCATTTTATAACAAGTCGTCATTGCGAGGAGCGCATCCAAAAATAGAAGTGTCATCCCGGCACTTGTTGCCGGGACCCAATCCACGTCACCATAGACGGGGAGGCCAATGGGTCCCGGGAATAAATCCCGGGATGACATCCGTGTTTAGGAGAAAGTTCGATACGTGTACGGACGGATGAAAGATAGAAGACGGGAAGCCCGCATCGAAACCCATCCCTCGCTCCGCGTCTGCGGCGTGAGCTTCGATCTCATGCCCGAAGGCGCGGCGTGGGCACCGGACGAGCGCCTCCTCGCCGTCGCCGATCTCCATCTCGAAAAAGGCTCCGCCTTCGCCGCTCGTGGGCTGCCGCTCCCGCCCTACGACACGCGCGCGACCATCGCCCGTCTCGAAGCGCTCGTCTCGAAGCTGAAACCGCAAACACTCGTCGCCCTCGGCGACAGCTTTCACGACGGCGACGCCGGACACCGGATGGACGAGGAAGACGCCGCGCGCCTCGCGCGGCTTTCAAAGTCGCTCGACTGGATCTGGATCGCGGGCAACCACGATCCGGTTCCGCCTCGCGCCTTCGGCGGCGCGGTGATGGAGGAACTTCGCGTCGGCCCGCTCACCTTCCGTCATGAACCGCAGGCCGCGCCCTTGACGGGCGAGATCGCGGGCCATCTTCATCCCTGTGCGGCGGTTCGCGTGCGCGGCCGGCGTCTGCGCCGCCGCTGCTTCGCGTCGGACGGCACGCGGATGATCATGCCCGCCTTCGGCGCCTATGCAGGCGGTCTCAACGTGCTCGACACGGCTTACGACGATTTGCTGCCCGGTTTCGATTTTCACGCCTGGATGATGGGCGCGCGCACGGTTATCCCCGTTTCCGCCCGCCGCCTCGAAGCCGACTGATCGAAAAAACTAATCCTCACCCTCCCCTCGGGGAGGGTCGAAATTCGCGCCGCGAATTTCGGGGCGGGGGCAGCGCCAGACAAAAGCATCGAAAACCGGGGACTACTTTTTTCAAGCGGTCTCCGGACACCATTCATGACGGTTCGATGACATTTCGATGACAGTCGCCCGAAAAAGCGCCGCTTTATCCCCGCTCAGCCGAGCGTGCCGAGCACCGGAAACGTCTCGATCAGGAAGATCGCGATCCGCTCGAAATTTCCCGTCAGCATCATCAGGCCCGTCACGGCGAGCAGCACGCCGGCCGCGATTTCGACTTGTCGCATGTGCCGCCGGAACTTCGATGCGAAGCTCAAAAATCCGCGTACGGCGAATGCGGCGGCGAGAAACGGTATGCCAAGCCCCAGCGAATAGACGGTCAGCAGAGACGCACCGGCAGCGAGACTTTCCTGCGCCGCCGCAATGGTGAGGATCGTCGCGAGAATGGGGCCGATGCACGGCGTCCATCCGAAGGCGAAGGCGAGCCCGAGCAGATAGGGGCTTGCAAACTGCATCAGATAGCTTCGCTCGCCCTCGCCGCTTCCTGCGATGTGGAAGCGCGCGTCGCGATTGAGGAAGGCGATGCGGAAGAGCCCCATATAGTGAAGCCCGAATACGATGATGACGGCGCCCGCGATGCGCGACAGAAGCTCCTTGTGCTGAAGGATCAGCGGATTGATCGCGGAGGCGCTGGCGCCGAGCGCAACGAAGATCGTCGTGAAGCCGAGCACGAAGCCAGCGGCGCCGAGCGCAACGCGCAACGTCAACCCTTTGGAGGCGAGCGGCTTTCCCTCCGCGTCCTCGCGCGTCAGTTCTTCGAGCGATGTGCCTGCAATGAAACAGAGATAGGCGGGCACGAGCGGCAGCACGCAGGGCGAAAGAAAACTGATGAGGCCGCCAAGCGCCGCGGCGAAATATCCGACTTCCATTTTCCTGTCCTTACCGCCGCGTCATCACGGCCGATGCAAGCCAGCCCGCGAAGGCCGCGACCAGCACGGCGATCATGCCATAGAGCAGCGGGTCCGTATGCGCCATGCGGTAGAGAAACCGTTCGACGCCGCCCTTCTCGATATAGAGAGGCGATGAGATCGTGTCGATGATCTCGCCGTCCTGCAGCAGATAGACCTTCGCCGTGTAGAGCCCGACAGGCACCTTTGCGGGAATGTCGACAGTCGCGCGGAAAAGCGTCTGCCCGAGAAAGGTAACGCCGCCGGGCACGTTGATGTAAAGCCCGTCGCGCCGCTTGTTGCGGATCAGCGCCTTCCAGAAGGCGCGTTCTTCGTCCGGCGGCAGGATCTGCTGCGTACCGTCGATGGCATGCGCGATGGGCGTGCCGGGGTCGATGTTCTCGATGCCGATGCGCAACGCCTTCAGCGTCTCCGGCGTCGCCGTCACTTCGAGCGGCCGCGTGCTCGCGATCGCGTAATAGCCCGGCACGCTTGGATAGGTCACGCTGTCGTGATTGACCCAGATAGCCGTCACCTGTTCCTTGCGGCGTACGGTCATCGGCCGCGACGGGCCCTGAACCACCACGACGATGTCGCGGTTGAGCGCGCGCGAGCCGGGCCGTGCCGCTTCCACCGCGCCGAACAGAAGGATCTGCGTGCCCGTAAAGTTCGAGCGGATCGCAACCTGATGTTCGGAGAGATCGGTGACGAGCTGGTCCGCGCGCGCAGGCGCCGCGAAAGCAAGAAACGCAATGAAGAGTGCCGCCGCGCGCCGCATCATGAGAGCGGCTCCGCTTCGATCACGGAATAGAGATCGGGCGGCGTGCTCACGAGATCGTAGCCGAGCCGCATGCCGATGAGCAGGAGAATGGCCGCGAGAAGCGCGCGCAGTTGCTCCGCCGGCATCTTCTCCGCTGCCCGCACGCCATATTGCGCGCCGATCACGCCGCCGACGACGAGCAGGAAACCGAGCACGATGTCGACCGCCTGGTTCTCCACCGAATGCATGACGCCGGTGAGCGCCGCCACGAAAACGATCTGGAAGAAGGATGTGCCGATCACGACATTGGTCGGCATCCGCAGCAGATAGATCATCGCCGGGATCATGATGAAGCCGCCGCCGACGCCCATGATGGCCGACAGCGTGCCGACGAAATAGCCGACAAGCACTGGCGGGATCACGCTGATATAGAGCTTCGAGCGCCTGAAGCGCACTTTGAAGGGCAGACCGTGGATCCAGCTGTGATGCTTGCGCCTCGGCGTCACGCGCCCGCCGCGTGCCGCGCGTATCGCCTGCACGCTTTCGACCATCATCATCGCGCCGATCACGCTCAGGAACAGCACATAGACGACGGAGATCGCGAGGTCGATCTGTCCGATCGCGGCAAGGAGCTTGAAGAGATAGATGCCGCTCAGCGAACCGGCGACGCCGCCCGCGAGCAGAACGCCGCCCATCTTGAAGTCGATGGATCGCCTCGTGAAATGGGCGAGTGCGCCCGTCACCGACGATGCGACGACCTGCGTCGTCTGCGTGCCGACGGCGACGGCGGGCGGTATGCCGAGAAAGATCAGCAGCGGCGTCATGAGAAAGCCGCCGCCGATGCCGAACATACCTGAGAGAAATCCGACTGCCGCGCCCATGGCGAGAATGGTC
>JACIYQ010000005.1 GCA_014359855.1 Parvibaculum sp. | reverse complement strand
GCGCGGGCCTGGAACGTGCCCATCGGCGAGTTGCGCTCGCCGACGCGCCGCCGGGCGCCTGTCGCGCAGGCCCGGCAGGTCGCGATGTACCTGACGCATGTGATCTACGGTTTCAGTCTTTCGGCGGTGGGCCGCCATTTCGGACGCGACCGGACGACGGCCGCCCATGCCTGCCGCCTCGTCGAGGACCGCCGGGACGACGAGAATTTCGACATGCTGCTCGACCGGCTGGAACATGCGCTGCGCCGCGCGGGCGAGCGGGGGAGGCAGCAGTGACGGCGGCGCGGACGATGCGGCCCGCCGAACGCCGGTTCGAACGGGAAGTGCGGCGCATCTTCCGCCGCCTGTCGGAACCGGGCTACCTGGCGGGCGAAATGGCGGATGGGCGGATCGGGCTCTTCGGTCCCGGTGGCGGCAAGCGTCCGCTCGCGACGATGGAAGCCTCGGTCTGGAACGAGTGCGCGGCGCGCGATCTCGTGGAGCCTGTGGAAGGGGAGGTGCGACGGCGCTGGCGGGCGAGCGACGCGGGGCGCGCGCTTTACCGGCGGCTGATTGCCGAGGCCGAACCCTTCCGCGCCCAGCATCAGCTTGCGGGCGAAAGGCGCTTTCGCACGGAAGAAGGCGAGGTGTCGCTCGCGGTCAACGAGGCCGAGACGCCGCTTGGCTGGCTCCGCCGCCGCAAGGGGGCGGACGGAAAGCCGCTCATCGGCGACAGGCAATTCGAGGCGGGCGAGAAGCTGCGCACGGATTTCACGCTCGGCCAGATGAGCCCGCGCGTCACGATGGACTGGTCGGCCGCCGGCGGCAGAAGCGGCACGAGGCGCGGACCCCTGCGCGAATCCGCCGAAATCGCAAATCATGCACTTGCCGCGCGCGAACGCGTTGCCCGCGCGATCGAAGCGGCCGGGCCGCATCTCGGCGACATATTGCTGAGCGTGTGCTGCCACCTCGAAGGTCTCGAGGCAGCGGAGCGGGGCTTCGGCTGGCCGAAGCGCTCGGGCAAACTTGTGCTGCAGATCGCGCTCGACCGGCTCGCCGAACATTACGGCATGACGGAGTGAGATCAGACGGCGGCTGCGGCTGCGGCCTTCGCATCCGACTGGACGCGCGCCACCATGGAATAGAGGCCGTTCGAGCGCTGCGGTGTGAGATGTTCGTTGAGGCCGAGCGCGGCGAAGACGGCGCGTGCGTCGACCTCCAGAATTTCCTCAGGCGTCTTGTCCGAATAGAGGCGCATCAGGATGGCGATGAGGCCGCGCACGATATGGGCGTCGCTGTCGCCGCGAAAATGGAGAATCGGCGCGCCGTCAGCCTTATGGCGCAATTCGCTCACCAGCCAGACCTGGCTGACGCAGCCTTCGACCTTGTTTTCGCGCGAGTGTTCGGCATCCGTGAGCGGTTCGAGCTCCTTGCCGAGCTCGATCACATAGCGATAGCGATCCTCCCATTCGTCGAGGAATTCGAAATCGTCCACGAGATCCTGAATGCTCATACCGTCCTTTCGGGCCGTCCTTTCGGGGCGCGGGGAATTGCCTGCTCAGGACATAGCGAACGGGACCTGAAAGGACAAGCGCCCCGCAAGCCGGGAGGCTGCTTGCGGGGCGCTTTGGCTGCCGGCGCGTACCTAGGAATACGCCGGAAAGCCGACAGGGGCTCGATGGGTGAGGTCAGGCGCCTGTCGTGTAGCCGTTCGGAGCGGCGGGGCGGATGGCGGCGGGCTGAGACCCGGCCGCAGCCCCTTGTTCGTGTTCTCTGGCCTTTTCGGTGAGCCAGGTGAGCGCCATGCCGCCGTAATGGGCCGTCTGACGGACGACATGGCCGACGATCGCGTGGCTCTTTGCGCAGATGTCCGGATTGCGGTCGCAAAAGCCCATGACGTCCTGCGCCGAGCGGGCGGCGAGGGTGAGCGCCTCGCCCGCGCCGATATCTTCGGTGGGCGGAGCGGCGCCGGTGACGAGGGCGGCGGAGGAATATCCCTCCATGCCCGCGGGTTTCGGGTCCATTTCGTAGCCGGCGGCCGGCAGCAGGAAAGCCAGCACGGTCAGCCAGAACGCGGCTCTCAATATGAACGACATGCGACAGTCCTTTCCCGGCAGATGTTCGCGTTACAGGGAGGACACTAGGCGCCGCATGCTGCCGCGCAGTTAA
>JACIYQ010000049.1 GCA_014359855.1 Parvibaculum sp. | reverse complement strand
TCGACATTGGTGCCTTCGAGGCGCACCACCAGCGGCACGCCGAGCGACACTTCCTTGGCGGCGGCGACAACGCCTTCCGCGATGATGTCGCAACGCATGATGCCGCCGAAGATGTTGACCAGAATGCCTTCGACGCTCGGGTCGGAGAGAATGATCTTGAAGGCGGCCGTGACCTTTTCCTTCGTCGCGCCGCCGCCGACATCGAGGAAGTTCGCAGGCTCCGAGCCATAGAGCTTGATAATGTCCATGGTCGCCATGGCAAGGCCCGCACCGTTCACCATGCAGCCGATCTTGCCGTCGAGCTTGATGTAGTTGAGGTCGTATTTCGACGCCTCGACTTCGGCAGGGTCCTCTTCGGTGAGGTCGCGCAGCTCGACGATGTCCTTGTGCCGGTAGAGCGCGTTCGAGTCGAAGTTCACCTTCGCGTCGAGGCAGACGATATTGCCATCGCCCGTCACGACGAGCGGGTTGATCTCGAGCATGCTCATGTCTTCGGCAACGAAGGCCTTGTAGAGATTGCCGATAAGAGCAACGCCCTGCTTTACCTGGTCGCCTTCAAGGCCGAGCGCATAAGCAACCTTGCGGCCGTGGAAGCCGCTGATGCCGGATGCAGGGTCGACCGAGAAGCTGAGGATTTTCTCAGGCGTCTTCTTCGCCACTTCCTCGATATCCATACCACCTTCGGTGGAAACGATGAAGGAGATGCGCGAGGTCGCGCGGTCCACGAGCACCGAAAGGTAGAGTTCGCGCGCGATCGAGGAGCCTTCCTCGATATAGAGGCGGTGGACTTCCTTGCCTTCCGGCCCCGTCTGGTGCGTGACGAGGGTCGAGCCGAGCAGGCGCTTTGCCTCTTTTTCGACGTCTTCCACCGACTTCACGACCTTGACGCCGCCGGCCTTGCCGCGACCGCCCGCATGAATCTGCGCCTTGACGACCCACACCGGCCCGCCGAGTTCTTTGGCTTTCGCCACGGCCTCTTCGGGCGTAAACGCCGCATGTCCGCGGGGCACAGGCACGCCATACTTCGCAAGCACGGCCTTGGCCTGGTATTCGTGAATATTCATGAAAAACCGTCCGGCTGGAGAGCGGCGCGGGAACCCGCGTCGCCAGAAGGAAAAGATGGTCCGATTTCTGTGTCGGATGGCTCGGAGTTATACCACCCGAGCGAGCGGGCGCAACCGGCAGATAGCCGCCGGAGAGGATCCAATCGGGGTACGCCGCTTACAGGAGTTTCAGTTGCCGCAGCGCTGCCCGCGACGCCGCGAACAGTGACGCAGCGTCACCGCAGATCGCGTTCGACGATCCTGTCCGAGCCCGCCGGAAGCTCCAGATAGAGCCCGTCATAGCCGAGCGTGACGCCTTCGCTCCGAACCTCCGGCACACCGCGCAGGAACACCCGCTCGGCGAGCGCATTCGGCAACCGCGGCACGATATGGGTATAGACGAGGAGCTTCACGCCCGCCTCGTTGGCGACCTCCGCCGCATCGACGGGCGTTGCATGGTAGTCCGGAATGTCGTGCATGACCTTGGCGCGCCGGTCTCCCCTGTGCTCCAGCCCTTCTTCGAGCAAGGCAACCATGCGGGTTGCAAGCGCCTCATGGATCAGCACGTCGGCGCCAGCGCCGAACTGCGCGATATTGCTTTCCTTTTTCGTATCGCCGCTGAAGATGACGGAGCGCCCCTTGTACTCGATCCTGTATCCATAGGCAGGGCCACCGGTTCATGCGAGACGCGAAAGGCGGTGATCTTCACGCCGTCTTCGTCGAAGACGGTGACACCTGCATCGCGGTCGGGAACATCGACGACGATCGGGAGGTAATTGGCGCCTTCCCCGGCAAAGAACTCGGGGCCGTGATGGGCGATGCGGTAGCCGTCGTCGAGCGAATAGGCGATGTCGAACCCCTGCGCGATCCGCTCGATGCCGGGCGGACCGTAGAGGGCGAGTGCCTCGCGCCGTCCCGCCGCCCAGCTGTTGAGCGCAATGTCCGGGAGGCCGCTGATGTGGTCGGAGTGGAAATGCGTAATGAGGACGCTGTTAAGACCGCCGATCGGCAGCTGGAACCGCGCGAGCCTGTCCCAGCCGCCAAGCCCCGAGTCGATGAGAAAGACCTTCCCGCCCGCATAGACGATAGCACAGGCCTGGGCACGGTCGGGATCCGGCATCGGCGAACCCGTGCCGCAAAGAACGACATGAAGCGCCTCCTCGCTCAGCACTGCGCCGTAGGAGCCCATGTTGGAGGCGACGACGCGCCTCATCACGGCATCCTGTGCCGAGGGCGAGAACCAGACGATGCCGAGCCCAACAACGGCAATCGCCACCAGCAGGCCGATACCGGCCGCCGCCACGCGCTTCATTTGTAAGCCTCCCTGCCGACATCGCCAATGCAAAACATTAAATAAGCCTCCCCGCACTCGCAATCAGGGTATATTGACACTTTATGTGCCAATAAAAAAGGCGGGCCGAAGGCCCGCCTTTTCGTTCCGGTCAGGTGCCGGATTATTTTTTCTTCGCAGCAGCCTTGGCCTTCGCGGCCTTGCCCTTGCCGACGGCGGGGTCGATCTTCTTGCAGGCATCGACCAGGCCCTTCACCGCATTGACCGAGTTCATGAACTGCTTCTTTTCCGAAGCGTTCAGGTCGATCTCGACGATGCGCTCGACGCCGCCCGCACCGATCACGACCGGCACGCCGACATACATGTCCTTCACGCCATATTCGCCGTCGATATAGGCCGCGCAGGGCATCACGCGCTTCTGGTCCTTCAGATAGGCTTCCGCCATCGCGATGCCCGAAGCGGCGGGCGCATAGAAGGCGGAGCCGGTCTTCAGCAGGCCGACGATTTCCGCACCGCCGTCGCGCGTACGCTGGATGATCTTGTCGAGTTTTTCCTTCGTCGTCCAACCCATCTTGATGAGGTCGGGGAGAGGAATACCGGCAACCGTCGAGTAGCGCGGCAGCGGCACCATCGTGTCGCCATGGCCGCCCAGCACGAAGGCCGTGACGTCTTCGACCGAAACCCCGAATTCCTCGGCGAGGAAAAGACGGAAACGGCCGCTATCGAGCACACCCGCCATGCCGACGACTTTGTTGTGCGGCAGGCCGGAGAACTGGCGCAGCGCCCAGACCATCGCATCGAGCGGGTTGGTGATGCAGACGACGAAAGCGTTGGGGGCGTATTTCGCGATACCCTCGCCGACCTGGCGCATCACCTTGAGGTTGATGCCGAGAAGATCGTCGCGGCTCATGCCCGGCTTGCGCGGCACACCGGCCGTCACGATGACGACATCGGCCCCCTTGATGCCCTTGTAGTCGTTCGCGCCGGAAAGCGCGGCGTTGTAGCCCTCGACGGGCCCCGTCTGTGCGAGATCGAGCGCCTTGCCCTGCGGCAGGCCTTCCGCGATGTCGAAAATGACGACGTCGCCAAGCTCCTTGAGCCCCGCGAGAAGAGCCAGCGTGCCGCCGATCTGGCCGCCGCC
>JACIYQ010000048.1 GCA_014359855.1 Parvibaculum sp. | reverse complement strand
GAGGCCATGTCCGATCCGCTCTGGCGCATGCCGCTCTGGAAGCCCTATGACGCCTGGCTCGAAAGCAAGATCGCGGATGTGAACCACGTCTCCGACGGACCCTTCGCCGGTTCCATAACCGCCGCGCTCTTCCTGCGCCGTTTCGTCGAAAAGGCGCAGGCTCACGTGCATTTCGACATTTACGGTTGGGCGCCCAAGCCCAGGCCCGGTCGCCCCGTGGGCGGCGAGGCGCAGGGCATCCGCGCCCTCTACCATCTTCTGATGCGCCGCTACGGCGCCTGAGGGGGAGTGTCTTGAGTTTGAAATTTTGAGCGCCGACGTTGCTCCACACCACCGATTTGCCTATTTATACTACTGAGGAGCGGCGGGTGACACTACGGACCCCATGTCGGACTTTTTTGTGCCTCTGTCCCGGCACTCGACCGGGCACGCCCTAAATACGATCTGGTCGCGAAGGCTCCTGCTAGATATGGCAACGAGAGGCGACGTTCCTCACTTGGGTATGGCGAAGCTCGGCAGGGAATGCGGCCTTCATGCCAGGAAGGCTCGCGTTGCGTCGCTAACATCAGAACAGCGTCGCGAGATTGCGCAAAAGGCAGCAAAAAGCCGCTGGGGCAAGGACTAGTGCGCCAGCGGCTTTACATGTTAGTAATGGGTGCCACGGAAAATGGCGGAGGCGGTGGGATTCGAACCCACGAGACCTGCACAGTCCGGCGGTTTTAAAGACCGCTGCATTCGACCGCTCTGCCACGCCTCCAAGGGCGCTCACCAAGGCCCGTTTCTGTTCCCGCGTCTCAAACCGGACCAGAAACGGGCCTTTCTGTTATCGCGCCCGGCATCGGTGAGCAGTTGAATGCCGGGGCTACGTCTCTTCTCATGGCATTGCCCTCCTGAGGATTCGCCCAAATCGATGCTAGGCACGGAATCGGGCGAGGTCAATAGCCCCCGAGGTCGCTAACGCCTTTTCGCGTACAGATCGCGTTGACGCCGACCCGGCGATAGCATATACATTTTTCACGTTAGCAAATAGGAGGCTTGCCGTGGAAAAGCGCGTTCGTTCCCCAAACTACCCTTCAATGAGCCTCGCAGAAGCGATTCAGCGCGCGGCCCTGGTTTACAAGAACCAGCACACCCACGGCGCGCCTCGTGAGGTTGTGGCCAAAAGCATGGGCTATAATAGTCTGAACGGCGCTTCGGCTACTTCGATATCGGCCCTTATAAAGTATGGCTTATTGGAGGGGCGTGGCGACGAAATAAAGATCAGCGACCGGGCTATGTGCATCCTGCATCCTCAGAGTCCTGAGGAGAAGGCGGAGGCTATCCGGCAGGCGGCCCGGGAGCCGGAGTTGTTTAGGGACCTAGCCGAGCGGTTCCCGGGTCGCATGCCCGCCGAAGATGTTTTACGTAACTATCTAATTCGTAACGGCTTCGCGCCAGCAGCAGTATCGTCAGTAATACTCGCCTATCGTGAAACATGCGAATTTGCAGAGCGCGAGGCCGGTGCATATGATTCGGGCTCAGTACCCGTTTCAACAGAGGCCCCTGCCATGCACAGCACACCCCAAAGCCACTCCGCAGCCCCAACGCCGAATGCCGGAAAATCCCTTTATAATCAATTTGATGAGAGGAATGTTGCCCGGTATGACTTTGAGGGTGGCGGCTTTGTGCGCATTTCTGTCGGGGGGGCAATCGAGACTGAGCAGGCGCTTTCGATGGCCGAAACGCTCATTGATCTGAAGCGGAAGGAGATTGAAGCACGTAACGAGAAGACGAAGAACTCTGGGCCTGTGGAGACGAATTCTGGTGATGAAGTTGAGTATGATGCGTGACGCGCAAGCATAAAATTTGCGCATATAGGGACATGAACAAATTGCCTTTAGAAGCGCGCCCAAATCCTCGGAATGCTCTTCGAGAGTTATGGATATCCGGATCGCGTCGTATCTTGCTGATGTCAGATCACGGAGCGGATGCGCATGAATCCATAGGCTGGATCGACCATCAGACTGAGCTCTACTCACCGCGCCTGAGGCTTGCCCCCGCGTGAAGGCGAGCTAGACTGATCCGGGCCCGGAACGGAGATAACGGGTGGGGATCATGGCAGCGCTGGGGGTGGCTATGCCGGATTTAGCATATGGGGGGAACCCGGAGTTGAAGCCCGTACAGGCTTTGTCTCTGTGGCACGGCGTCGTCCTGCAATCGGTCCGCAATGACGGGCCCGATCTTTCGTCGAGGCAACTGGCGATCATGTTCACCGTCTATCTCGACCCGCCGCCGCATACGGTTCGAGGCCTCGCGGCCGCTCTCGACGTTTCGAAACCCGCTATCACGCGGGCGCTCGACACGCTGGGCAGCCTCGATCTTCTGAAGCGCTCGCGCGACGAGGCCGACAGGCGCAATGTGCTCGTGTTGCGAACGGTGAAGGGCACGGGCTTCATGCAGGAATTTGCCGAACTGATCGTGCGGTCGTCGCGAGGTCTTGTTGCATGAGCCGCGAGCGCGGTCCGGATCATCGCCTCAACGCCTATCGCGACGATCTCGCGGCCGCGCATCTGCGTGGCGAGGTGAGCGCCCCGCGCTTCGTGGAGGGCGCGGACCGGATCGTGCGTGCGCCCGTCCTGCCGCTGCTGCGCCGCCCGGAGCCCGCCGCGCCGATGGACACGCAGCTTCTCTACGGCGAGACCTTCCGCGTCTATGAAGAGAAGAGCGGCTGGGCCTGGGGCCAGTCGCTGCTCGACGATTATGTCGGCTATGTCGAGGCGAAGGAACTCGTCTCCCGTCCCGCCACGCCGACGCATACAGTCGCGGCGCTGCGCACCTTCATCTATCCCAAGCCCGACCTGAAGACGCGGCCCGCCATTCCGCTTTCCATGAACGCGAAACTCAAGATCACCGGCGCGCGCGGCAATTTCAGCGAACTCGATACGGGCGGCTGGGTCTTCACCGCGCATCTGGCCGCTGCCGGTGCGCATGTCCGCGATTTCGTCGCCGTCGCCGAGGAGTTCACCGGCGTGCCTTATCTCTGGGGCGGCCGCGACAGCATGGGCCTCGATTGTTCCGGCCTCGTGCAGATGTCGCTGGAGCGCGCCGGCATCGCCTCGCTCCGCGATACCGACATGCAGGAGGCGACGCTCGGCGAGGCGCTGCCCGAGCCCATCGACTTCACGAAGCTCGCGCGCGGCGATCTCGTTTTCTGGAAAGGGCATGTCGGCATCATGGTGGATGCCGAGCGCATGATCCACGCCAACGCCCATCACATGCGCGTCGCCGTGGAGCGCCTCGACATCGCCATGTCGCGCATCGCCCGCTCGGAGGCGGGGCATGTGACGAGCATCAAAAGGCTGGTGAGAAGGTAGGGCGTTTCGCAGTCGAGACAAAAACAACGATGTCATCCCGGCGAAAGCCGGGATCCATGTGCTCTGTATGAGAACTCCGATTGTGCCGTGATGCCCATGGACCCCGGCTTTCGCCGGGGTGACACTGAGTTTTTGGTAATGGCCGGATAGAAAGCCGCTACTCCGAAACCACGCCTTCCGGTGCCGCTTCGAGGTCGAAGGCGGCGGCCATGAGGGCTTTCGTGTAGGCCGTCTTCGGATGGTCGAAGACCTCGTCGGCGCTGCCGGCCTCCATCACCTTGCCGTCCTTCATCACGATGATGTCGTCGGCGAGCGCGCGCACGACCTTGAGGTCGTGGCTGATGAAGAGATAGGCGAGGTTGTTCTTGCGTTGCAGGTCGCGCAGCAGGTCGACGATCTGTGCCTGCACCGACATGTCGAGCGCGGATGTCGGCTCGTCCAGCATCACGAAACGCGGATCGAGCGCCATGGCGCGCGCGATGGCGATGCGCTGGCGCTGTCCGCCGGAAAACTCGTGCGGGTAGCGGTCCTGCATGGCGGGGTCGAGGCCGACATCGGCGAGCGCCTGCGCGACGCGGGCACGCCGTGCCTCCGCCGTCATCTCGGGCTGCTGGATCTGCAACCCCTCGCCGACGATCTGCGAGACCGACATGCGAGGGGAAAGCGAACCATAGGGGTCCTGGAAGACGATCTGCATGTCGCGGCGAAGCGGACGAAGCTCTTTCGATTTGAGGCCCTGAATGTTCTGCCCCTCGAAGCGGATGCCGCCCTCGCTCGAAAGAAGCCGCATCATGGCGAGGCCGAGCGTCGTCTTGCCGGAGCCGGATTCGCCGACGACGCCGAGCGTCCGCCCCTGACGCAGCGAGAGCGAGACACCGTCCACCGCCTTGATATGGCCGACCGTCTTTCTGAGAAGGCCGCGCCTGATCGGGAACCAGACCTTGAGATCGTCCGTCTCCATGACCACGGGCCCGTCCTTCGGCGCGCCGAGCGAGCGGCCCTTCGGCTCCGAGGCGAGAAGATGTTTCGTGTAGTCGTGTTTCGGCGCGGTGAAGACGTCTTCCGCCGGCCCGTGCTCGACGATCCGTCCCTTCGTCATCACGTTCACGCGGTCCGCCATTTTGCGGACGATGCCGAGATCATGCGTGATGAGGAGGAGCGCCATGCCCATCTCGCGCTTGAGTTCCGTGAGGAGCGCAAGGATCTGCGCCTGCACGGTCACATCGAGCGCGGTGGTCGGCTCGTCGGCGATGAGAAGGTCGGGCTCGTTGGCGAGCGCCATGGCGATGATGACGCGCTGGCGCTGGCCGCCCGAAAGCTGGTGCGGATAGGAGGCGAGCCTTTCTTCCGGGTTCGGAATGCCGACGCGCGTCAGAAGATCGAGCACGCGCGCGCGCACGGCGGGACCGCGAAGCCCCTTGTGCTCGATCAGCACTTCGCCGACCTGCCGCTCGATCGTGTGCAGCGGATTGAGCGAGGTCAGCGGCTCCTGGAAGACCATGGTGATCTTGTTGCCGCGGATCTGGCGCATCGTCCTTTCATCGGCGCCGATCAGGTTTTTCCCGCCGAACAGGATTTCGCCCGACGGGTGAAACGCCTGCGGATAGGACAGAAGCTGCATGATCGACAGCGCCGAGACGGACTTGCCCGAACCGGATTCGCCGACAAGGGCGACCGTCTCGCCGGGGCGGATGTCGAAGGAGACCTTGTCGACGGCGATGGTTTCCTTCCCGTCCATGCGGAAGCCGACGGACAGGTCTTTCACGGTGACGAGGGGCGCGCTCATCGCAGCACCTTCCGGGGATCGAAGGCGTCGCGCACCGCTTCGCCGATGAAGATGAGGAGGCTCAGCATGATCGCGATGGCGAAGAAGCCGGTGAAGCCGAGCCAGGGCGCCTGAAGGTTCGCCTTGCCCTGCTGCAGAAGCTCGCCGAGCGAGGGCGAGCCGGGCGGCAGGCCGAAGCCCAGAAAATCGAGCGCGGTGAGCGTGGTGATCGAGGAATTGAGAATGAAGGGAATGAAGGTAAGCGTCGCCACCATCGCATTGGGGAGCAGGTGGCGGAACATGATCTTCGCATTCGACAGGCCGAAGGCGCGCGCCGCGTTCACATATTCGAAGTTGCGGGCGCGCAGGAATTCGGCGCGCACGACGCCGACCAGCGCCACCCATGAGAAGAGCAGCATGATGCCGAGCAGGATCCAGAAATTCGGCTCGATGATCGCGGCGATGATGATGAGAAGGTAAAGCTGCGGCACGCTCGTCCAGATTTCGATGAAGCGCTGGAAGATGAGATCGGTCCAGCCGCCGAAATAGCCTTGCACCGCGCCCGCCGCCACGCCGATGATCGAGGAGAGAACGGTGAGCGTGAGCCCGAAGAGAACGGAAATCCGGAAGCCGTAGATGAGCCGAGCCGCGACGTCGCGGCCCTGATCGTCGGTGCCGAGCCAGTTGTCGGCGGAAGGCGGCGAGAGCGCCCGCCTGTCGAGATTGATGGTGCGGTAGGAATATTCGATGAGCGGCCAGACGATGATGCCGCCGGCTTCGTGGATCAGTTCCTGCACATAGGCATCGCGGTAATCCGCCTCCGTCTCGAAGAAGCCGCCGAATTCCGTTTCGGGATAGGCGACGAAGACAGGGAAATAGGCCTCGCCCTCAAAGGTGACGAGAAGCGGCTTGTCGTTGGCGATGAGCTCGGCGAAGAGCGAGAGGAGGAAGAGCGCCGCGAATATCCACAGGCTCCAGTAGCCGCGCCTGTTGGCCTTGAAGTTGCGCCAGCGCCGCTGGTTGATGGGACTGAGGGGCCGCATGTCAGACCTCCCTCGTCTCGAAATCGATGCGCGGGTCGACCCATGTATAGGTGAGGTCGGAGAGGAGGCTGATCGCGAGGCCGAGCAGGCCGAAGATGTAAAGCGTCGCGAAGACGACCGGATAGTCGCGGTTGACGATGGACTCGAAGGAGAGAAGCCCGAGCCCGTCCAGCGAGAAGATCTGCTCGATCAGCAGCGAGCCGGTGAAGAAGGCGCCGACAAAGGCGCCGGGAAAGCCCGCGATGACGATGAGCATGGCGTTGCGGAAGACATGGCCGTAGAGCACCTGGCGCTCGGAGAGGCCCTTCGCGCGCGCGGTCATCACATATTGCTTCTTGATCTCGTCGAGGAAGGAATTCTTGGTGAGCAGCGTCGTCGTGGCGAAGGAGCCGATGACGAGCGCCGTCACCGGCAGGACGATGTGCCAGAGATAGTCGAGCACCTTGCCCGCAAGGCTCAGGCTCTCCCAGTTGTCGGAGGTGAGGCCGCGCAGCGGGAAGACCGACCAGTAGGAACCGCCCGCGAAGAGCACAATCAGGAACACGGCGAAGAGGAAACCCGGCACGGCATAGCCGACGATGATGACGCCGCTCGTCCATGTGTCGAAGGGGCTGCCGTCGCGGATCGCCTTGCGGATGCCGAGCGGAATGGAAATCAGATAGGTGAGGAGCGTTGTCCAGAGCCCGAGCGAGATCGATAC
>JACIYQ010000047.1 GCA_014359855.1 Parvibaculum sp. | reverse complement strand
CCCCGCCGCGCAAGATCATGGCCGGCATGGGCGGTCTCAATGGCTTCGACTTCGGTCCCGACGGGAAGCTCTACGGTCCGCTCTGGTTCAAGAAACAGATTGTCCGGGTTGACGTCGACTCAGGCACTCTCGATGTCGTAGCCGAAGGCTTCGCCACGCCTGCTGCGGTCAACTTCAATTCGAAGGGAGAGCTTTACGCCGTCGATACGGAAGCCGGGCACGTTTACCGCGTCGACTTGGCCACCGGGGAGAAGACGCTTGTCGCCGAAGTCGCGCCGGCGATTGACAATCTTGCTTTCGACAATGACGACAATCTCCTCATCACCAACATGGCCGACAACGCGGTCATCGCAATAGATACCGAAAGCGGTGAGGCCAGAACGATAATCTCGGGCCCACTCGCTGTGGCCGGCGACATAGCGCTTGGCGACAACGGCGATATTTACGTTGCCGATCTCTTTGCGCTGCGCAGCGTGAATCCATCGACCGGTTCTGTCAGCGAAATAGCCCGTGTCTGGTCGTCCAACATCGACTATCCACTGAGCATTTCCATAACAAACGGCCACATGGCCGTAGCGGCGTTAACCGCTGGCGCCGTCCAGATATTCGACGCCGCATCGGGCGTGTCGTTCCAACCTCATCACGGCTTCACGACACCGGCAGACGCCATCGTGCTCGCGGACGGCAGCGTCGTCGTTTCCGAATATACTCGCGGCGCTCTGGTTCGCATCGCCAACAACGACTGGGACAACCGCACGGATGTTGCGACCGGCCTCGACGGTCCCGCCATGCTGAAACTTGCGGGGGACGGAGCGCTCTATGTCAGCGAAAACACCGGCGGTCGGATTTCGCGCGTGGACATCGAAACGGGTGAGAGAAGCGTCGTCGCCGACAATCTCTCGGCTCCGGAAGGTTTCGACATCGGACCCGACGGACGCTTCGTGGTCGCCGAAGTCGGCACGAAACGGATCGTTGCAATCGACATTGAAAGCGACGAAAGAGAGATCATCAAGGAAGACCTGCCCATCGGCTTCGAAGCGCCGGAAAACGTGCCGCCGCTCTTTATTCCCACGGGCGTCGTCGCGGCAGCGAATGGCGACATCTACTATTCTTCAGACATAGACGTCCGCATCTACCGGTTAAGAAAGAACTGACCGGTTAGGAAAGACGGAAAGGCCGCCGGTACCGCGTACCGGCGGCCTTTTCATTTCTACATGTGGAAGACGACGAGCTTGTTGCCGTCGAGATCGCGGAAATACCCGCCATAGAACGTACCGCCGCGCAGTCCCGGTGCACCTTCGTCCGTGCCGCCCAGGCTGAGAGCCTTTGCATGCACCTTGTTCACCGTCTCCTGAGAGTCGGCGGCAAGAGCAACCATCGTGCCGTTGCCGAAAGTCGCCTTGTTGCCGTCATGAGGCTTGGTCACCGCAAGCATAGGGCCCTTGCCGTTGCTCCAGCCAACGAACCGGCCAGGGTCGGTCATGGCCTGCTTCGCGCCGAGCAGGGAAAGAAGGGCTTCATAGAATTTGGTCGCCCAGTCGAGATCGTTCGTGCCGAGCATGATATAGCCGATCATGGATCGCCTCCCTTGTTTGTTGTCCCTGTTAGCTAATCCAAAAAATGGCGGCCACGAAATCAAACTTTCGTGGCCGCCTGTCCATTTCTCAAAGCCGGTTAGCCGTTTTTGAACTACTCGACCAGCAAGGGTACTTTCGGCACCGTGCCGCCACCGGAGCCCCCTGACCCGTCACGGGGTTTGCGCGCCTTCGGCTTCTTCGGACCGCCACCGCTCGGACTGCGCGGTTGTGCAGGCTCAATATCGAAGGAAAGTGCATCCTCCGTCACGCCGACGCGCACATGCCCACCCTTCACGAGCTTGCCGAAGAGAACCTCGTCCGCCAGCGGCTTCTTGATGTTCTCCTGTATGACACGCGCAAGCGGACGCGCGCCCATCTGCTCGTCGTACCCCCGCCCGGCAAGCCAATTATTGGCCTCGGGCGTGAGTTCGATTGTGACGTGGCGATCGGCCAATTGAGCCTCGAGCTGGAGAACGAACTTCTCGACAACCTGCGCGATAACCCGCTCTGGCAGATGACCGAACGGGATCACCGCATCGAGACGATTGCGGAACTCCGGCGTGAAGAGCCGCTTGATCGCATCCTCGTCGTCGCCCACCCGCTTCTTTTGCGAGAAACCAATCGTCGGCTTGGCCATGTCGGCCGCACCGGCGTTGGTAGTCATGATGAGGACCACATTACGGAAGTCGATCTTCTTGCCGTTGTGATCCGTCAGCTTCCCGTGATCCATCACCTGCAGCAAGATGTTGAAGAGATCCGGGTGCGCCTTCTCGATCTCGTCAAGAAGCAGAACGCAATGCGGATGCTGATCGACGCCGTCCGTCAGTAAACCGCCCTGATCGAACCCTACATAGCCAGGCGGTGCGCCAATGAGACGCGATACCGTGTGGCGCTCCATGTACTCGGACATATCGAAGCGGAGCATCTCGACGCCCAGAACCGCCGCGAGCTGACGCGCCACCTCCGTCTTGCCGACACCTGTCGGGCCTGAGAAGAGATAGCAGCCAATCGGCTTCTCTGCTTCGCGAAGTCCCGCGCGCGCGAGCTTGATCGATGCAGCAAGCGCATCGATGGCAGCATCCTGCCCGAACACCACCCGCTTCAACTCGGTATCCAGATACTTGAGCTTCTCGGTATCGCTCTTCGAAACCGACTTCGGCGGGATACGCGCCATGGTGGCGACCACCGCTTCGATCTCGGCAACGCCGATCGTCTTCTTGCGTCTGGATTCCGCCAGAAGCATCTGCGAAGCGCCAGCTTCGTCGATCACGTCGATCGCCTTGTCGGGCAGCTTCCGGTCATGCATGTACTTGGCGGACAGGTCCACCGCCGCCTTCACCGCATCATTGGTGTATCGGACCTTGTGGAACTCCTCGAAATAGGGCTTCAGCCCCTTGAGTATCTTAATCGAGTCCGGAATCGACGGCTCGGCCACATCGATCTTCTGGAACCGTCTGACCAGCGCCCGGTCCTTTTCGAAGTGCTGCCGGTATTCCTTGTACGTTGTCGAACCGATGCAGCGCACCGATCCGCTTGCGAGCGCAGGCTTCAGAAGGTTCGAGGCATCCATCGCCCCGCCACTCGTCGCACCGGCGCCGATCACCGTGTGGATTTCGTCGATGAACATGATCGCGCCGGGATAGGCCTCGATCTCCTTGATGACAGCCTTGATGCGCTCCTCGAAGTCGCCACGATAACGCGTGCCCGCGAGCAGCGTTCCCATGTCCAGCGAGAAGATCGTTGCGTTCCTGAGGACTTCCGGCACCTCGCCCTTCACGATACGGCGGGCAAGCCCTTCAGCGATGGCAGTCTTGCCAACGCCCGGATCGCCTACGAAGAGAGGATTGTTCTTGGACCGGCGGCACAGAATCTGGATCGTGCGTTCCACTTCGCGCTCGCGACCGATCAGCGGGTCGATTTTCCCCTGCTTCGCCTTTTCGTTGAGGTTTACGCAGTAATTGTCGAGCGCTTCGGTTGTGCGCTCCTTGCGCGCGCCCCGCTCACCGGTCTCCGCCTCTTCCTGCGCACCGCGCACAGGTCGGGTCTCGCTCATGTCGCCGCGCTTCGCGATACCGTGACTGATGTAATTTACAGCGTCATACCGCGTCATATCCTGCTCCTGCAGGAAATAGGCGGCGTGGCTCTCCCGCTCGGCAAACATCGCAACAAGCACGTTTGCGCCTGTCACTTCCTCTCGGCCGGAAGACTGTACATGAATGACGGCACGCTGAATGACGCGCTGGAACCCCGCCGTTGGCTTCGAGTCCTCGCCATTCTCGACGACGAGGCTCGAAAGTTCGTTGTCGACGTAGTTCGTCAGCTGCTGCCGCAACAGGTCCATGTCGACATTGCACGCGCGCATCACCGCGGCGGCATCGGAATCGTCCATCAGGGAAAGCAGAAGGTGTTCCAGGGTCGCGTATTCGTGGTTGCGCTCATTGGCAAGCGCCAACGCACGATGAAGCCCCTCCTCCAGATTTCGTGAAAACGTCGGCACTCCGAACCTTCCCTTCTGCTGAACTTGGGTACAGCCTGAACGCGCTACTACGAACGGTTACTCTCTCTCCATCGTACATTGCAGCGGGTGCTGGTGCTGGCGCGCAAAATCCATCACCTGCGTCACCTTCGTCTCCGCCACTTCATACGTATACAAGCCACAAACCCCCACGCCATGCTGATGAACGTGGAGCATGATCAATGTGGCCTCCTCACGCCCCTTGTTGAAGAAGTGTTCCAGCACATGAACGACGAATTCCATCGGAGTGTAATCGTCGTTGAGCAGCAACACCTTGTAGAGCGAGGGCTTTTTGGTCTTCGGCTTCGTCTTCGTGATGACACCGGTACCCGCGCCTCCGTCATCATCACCGCGCCGCCTGTCGTCAGACATACCCCATTCCTGCCGAAATCCTTCCTGCCGCAGACCCTGGCCTGCCGGCAGTCACTCTAAATCTTCCAACTCTATTGATAGATAGTCGACCATAGCGAAAATCAAAGATCGATCTCAATCGTAGACGGATTCGGCAGCGCCGCGACGTGTCTCGTGCGCCCTCCCCTTTGTTAGACGATAGAGAACGCCAATTCCGGCTGGCCCTCCCAGCCCTCCCCCCTGAGCGCCTCGGAACCTTGCGCTGGCCGGCGCGGCGAGGGTTCGACCGGTTAACAAAATATTAACCCTGTTAATAAATTGGTAACACACACTGCCTATCCTCGTCCCAGAGCACTAACGGCACGAGATACTTGGGATTTTAGCGATTTTTCGTGTGAAGGCTCTTCGCAAACTATAGTTCTGCCGCTACAGTTTCTGGGGATAAGTTCATGGCACACACAGGCAGGGTGTGCCGTAAGAGGGGTTAAAGTGACATGCAGGGGCCTGCGCTCACGAGTACTGCGCGCAAATCCTCAAACCTGACGGGCATGGCTGCTCGCCTGCTGACGGCTAGCATGCTGGCCGCTTTTGTTTGGGCTTTGGCACTTCCAGTCCATGCGGCGACGCCCAAATCGGCGGCGCTTGTGATGGATGCCTATACAGGCACCGTCCTTTATTCCCGTAATGCCGACGAATATCGCTATCCCGCCTCCCTCACCAAGGTTATGACCCTCTACCTCCTTTTCGAGGGATTAGACTCCAATAAATTCACGTTGAAATCGCGCATCACCATGACGCCACGCGGCGCGGGCATGCCACCGTCGAAGCTTGGACTCCGCCCCGGCCAGACCATCAGCGTTGAAGACGCGATCCTCTCCCTGGTCACGCGCTCGGCGAATGACGTCGCCTCCGCTACAGGCGCCTTCCTCGCAAGCACGGAAGACGATTTCGCTGTCATGATGACAAAAAAAGCGCGGGAACTGGGCATGTCGCGCACGACCTACAAGAACGCGTCCGGCCTCCCCAACAGCGCCCAGAAGACAACCGCCCGCGACCAGGCGACGCTTGCGAAGCGTATCCGCGAGGACTTCCCGCAGTATTACCACTACTTCGGAACGGAATACTTCGTTTGGGGGAAGTCCCGCATTCGGAACCACAATCACCTGCTCGGCAAATACGAAGGCACCACGGGTCTCAAGACTGGCTACACCAACGCCTCCGGCTTCAACCTTACGGCAACCGTGGAACGCGACAACAAGTTCCTGATCGGCGTGGTTATGGGAGGCGAGAAGGCAAAGATTCGTGATGCCCATATGATTGACATCCTCGACCGCGCCTTCCCCCGAGCGGTGGCGATGAAGGATGGCAACACCCGCTTTGCGGCGCTCGCGCCGGCTCCGAAGCCGATCGTTCGACCCGCAGGCATGGTGACGGACGAGGATCGCTCCGAGCTGTTCCAGCTCGCATCCGCGATCAAGGACGAACGCGACCCGGATGAAGCAACCTATGCGGAAGGTGGCATAGGCACCGAATTGCCGGAACCCGTCGAAATGGCCACATTGCCAGCCACGAAGCCCGAGCTGTCCGAGGAACCGGTTGCAGCCGCCAACACGGCGCCAGTGGACAGCGTGACGGCCTATGCCGTAGCGGCGTTCCACAAGGCCGAAGGTCCAGTACGCATGGCCGGCCGCGAGATAGGCAATTTCCTTGTCGCTCCCGCGAACGCGGCAATCAATCCGG
>JACIYQ010000046.1 GCA_014359855.1 Parvibaculum sp. | reverse complement strand
CTCGCGCGCTCGAACCACCGGCAGACGGCCTGCGTGTTCCTCGATCTCGACCGCTTCATGCGCCAGAGCGACGATGCCGCGCTCAAGGCCTATCACTTCGCGCTGCCGCGTGGCATGCGCTACGACGAGGCGCGCAACGAGGGCTTTGCGGTGGCGCGGGTGCAGAAGATGCGGGCGCAGGCGCTCGAATAAAGCTCAGCCGAACCGTGCGCGGTCGTGCGGCCCCTCGAAATCGAGAAGCGGGCCGGCGGGCACGATACCGTTCGGATTGATGGTCTTGTGGCTGCCGTAGTAGTGGCGCTTGATGTGGCCGAAATTCACGGTCTCCGAAACGCCGGGCACCTGATAGAGCTCCCGCAGATAGTTCCAGAGGTTCGGGTAGTCGACGATGCGGCGCAGATTGCACTTGAAGTGCCCGTGATAGACGACGTCGAAACGGATGAGCGTCGTGAAAAGACGCCAGTCCGCTTCGGTGATGCGGGTGCCCGCGAGATAAGGGCGGCGTGAGAGGATATCCTCCAGCCGGTCGAGTTCCTCGAAGAGAGCCATCACCTCACGCTGATAGACCGGCTGCTCGGTGGCGAAGCCCGCCTTGTAGACGCCGTTGTTCACCCGCTCGTAGACGCTGGCATTGATGGCGTCGATCTCGTCGCGCAATTCTTCCGGATAAAGGTCGAGATCGGCATTCACCCCTTCGATGCCATCGAAGGACGTGTTCAGCATGCGGATGATCTCGGCGGATTCGTTCGAGACGATGGTGTTGCGCTTCCTGTCCCAGAGGACGGGAACGGTCGCGCGTCCGGTGTAGTTCGGATCGGCGAGGAGGTAGACCTCGTAGAGCCGCGTCTTGCGGTTGACGAAATCGGGCACGGTCGCGCCGTCCTCGCCTGCATCGCGCAGGGTCCAGCCTTCCTCCAGCATCAGGGGATCGGCCACGGAGAGGGAAATCTTGTCCTCAAGACCCTTGAGCTTGCGGAAGATGAGCGTCCGGTGCGCCCAGGGGCAGGCGAGCGAGACATAGAGATGGTAGCGCCCGGCTTCCGCCTCGAAGCCGCCTTCGCCGGAAGGTCCGGGCGAACCATCGCTCGTTATCCAGTTGCGGAAGGTGGCGTCCTGCCGCTTGAATGCGCCGCCGGTCGAGCTGGTGTCGTACCATTTGTCGGTCCATTGACCGTCGGCGAGAAGTCCCATTTTCCGTTCTCCATGTCCGTCGCCGCGCCCCCCACCCGAAAAATCCTGCGAATTTTTTGACCTCCCCGCGAGGGGGAGGTGAAGGGGCGGCGTTTCTTTCTTCACTCTTCCGGCGGCAGGTCCACGAGCACGATCTCGGCATCGTCGAGGGCGCGGATCGTGAATTTTTCCACGTCGCGGATCGCGGCGCCGGAGCGCTGGGAAATCTCGATGCCGTTCACCTCGACACGGCCCTTTGCGGGGACGAGATAGGCGAGGCGGCCTTCACCGATGAGATGGGTCACTTCGTTCCCCGCGTCCAGCGATGCGCCGAGAACTTCGGCATCCTGCGCGATGAAGAGCGCCTCGGCAGGCGCATCCGCCTTGCCGCTCGCAAGCGGCACGAGGCGGCCCTTGCGGCCGTCCTTCGGGAAGGAGGCTGTCTCCCAGCGCGGCGTCACGCCCTGGCGGTTCGGCTCGATCCATATCTGGAAGATGCGGGCATCGCCGTCCTCGAGGTTCCATTCCTCATGCTGGATGCCGCGGCCCGCCGACATGACCTGAACGTCGCCCGCAACCGTGCGGCCTTCATTGTTCAGGTGGTCGCGATGCGTGATCGCGCCTTCGCGCACATAGGTGATGATTTCCATGTTGCGATGGGGATGGGGCGGGAAGCCCGTCTTTGCCTGGATCAGGTCGTCGTTCCAGACGCGCAGCGCGCCCCAGCCCATGCGCGCCGGATCGTGATAACCCGCGAAGGAGAAATGATGCTTCGCGGTGAGCCAGCCGTGCTCGGCATGGCCGAGGCTGTCGAAATCGCGAATCTCGATCATGGGAATTGTCCTTTTGTCTTGCCCGCTGCCTAGGCAGAGAGCTTCGCCGCGATGGAGGCGACATGCGCGCCCTGCTTGCGCGCGAGGGAGAGTTCCTTTTCCGTGGGCTGGCGGCTGCCGTCGCCGCCTGCCAGCGTCGAGGCGCCATAGGGCGAGCCGCCGCGCACTTCCGAGATGTCGAAGAGTTCCGTGCCGGCGGCATAAGGCAGGCCGACGATCACCATGCCGTGGTGAAGAAGCGTGGAGTGGAACGAGGTGATGGTCGTCTCGTTGCCGGCGCCGGTGCCGGTCGAGGTGAAGACGGAGCCGGCCTTGCCGGTGAGTGCGCCCTTCGCCCATAACCCGCCCGTCTGATCGAGGAAGCTCCGCATCTGGCCCGTCATGTTGCCGAAACGGGTGGGTGTTCCGAAGATGATGGCGTCGTAATCGCCGAGTTCCTGCGGGGTGGCGACGGGCGCCGCCTGCTCGACCTTCATGCCGGCGTTCTTCATCGCCTCTTCGGGCATGGTTTCGGGCACACGCTTGAGCGAGACCTCCACATTTCCGGCCGACGCCGCGCCTTCGGCGACGGCTTTCGCCAGCGTTTCGATATGGCCGTAGGAGCTGTGGTAGAGGACCAGGATTTTCGTCTTCTCGCTCATCTTTCTCTCCTTTGGGAAGCGCCGCCGATGGCGTGGTCTGAATGCGATGAGATCTATGTAATTGATCTTTTTTCAGAGATAATCGTCTCCGAATGGAACAAATTGTTTCTCGTGGGTGAACAATGATTACCGATCTCAATGGTTTCGCGGTCTTCGCCAAGGTCGCGGAGCTTGGTGGTTTCACCGCCGCGGCCGACGCGCTCGGCCTGTCGAAATCCATGGTGAGCCGCCAGGTCTCGGCGCTGGAGGAGCAGCTCGGGGTCCGCCTTCTCAACCGGACGACGCGGCGCATCGCCCTCACCGAGGCGGGGGCCGTCGTCTTCGAGCGGGCGCAACGGATCGTCTCGGAGGCGACGGAAGCGGCGGCGGAGGCGACCTGTGTCGAAGGGGCGGTTCGCGGCACGCTCCGCATCAACGCGCCGATGAGCTTCGGGATCGCGCAACTCGGCCCCGTGATGCCGGAATTCACGGCGCGCTATCCCGAACTCACTATCGATCTCGTTCTGAACGACCGCCGCGTCAACCTCATCGAGGAGGGTTTCGATGTGTCGTTGCGCATTTCGGCGTTGACGGATTCGAGCCTGATCGCGCGGCAGCTTGCGCCGGTTGAACGCTACATCGTCGGCGCGCCCTCCTACTTCGAAAAGCGCGGGCGTCCGAAGCGGCCTGCCGATCTCGCGGATCACGATTTTCTGCTCTACACGCTGCTGGCGCGGCCGAACCAGCTTGAGATGACGAATGCGGCGGGCGAGAAAGAGCAGGTGGAGTTGAAGGGCCGCTTTCTCTGCAACAATGCGGACGCGATGCTCGGGATGATGCTCAAGGGCATGGGGCTCGTCTTCTCGCCGGACGTGCTCTGCCACGAACATCTGAAGAGCGGGAGGCTCGTGCGCGTGCTCGAGGACTGGACGATGCCGCCGCTGACGCTGCACGTCATCTATCCGCATGCACGGCTTCTCGCGGCGAAGGTGCGCGCCTTCGTGGATTTCACGGCGGAGAAGTTCGGGCCGGGAAAGGCGCCGTGGGTGGGAGGCGAGGCAAGGCCTCACCCTACTTCCTCTTGATCCCGATCACGCGCCCTGCCTGCGCCGGGCGCGGCAATCCAGAGCGGCAGGCCCCGTGCTTGCGGTCATGGATTGCTCGTGTAATGGGCTTGCCCTTTTGCGACAGAAGTATCGTGATTGTGGCGGCGAAGGCGGAGGACCGCACGCGCCTCTGGGAAGCGCGGCACAATGCCCATTACGCGGCGCTCGCCTATGCTCCGGCCAAGAAGGGCATGGTGACGGATGTCTGCGTGCCGATCTCGCGTCTCGCCGAAGCAATCTCCGGCACGCTCGCCGATCTCGAAACCTCCTTTCTCAAGGCACCCATCGTCGGCCATGTCGGCGACGGTAATTTCCACATGCTGTTGCTGATGGACCCTTCGGACCCTCGCGACCTGGCGGAAGCAACGCGCCTCCACGATCTCATGGTCGCGCGCGCCCTCTCGCTGGGCGGTACCTGCACCGGCGAGCACGGTATCGGCGAGGGCAAGATCAAGTTCCTCGAAATGGAACACGGCGCCGGCGTCGGCGTCATGCGCGCGATCAAGCAGGCGCTCGGCCCGAAGGGGATTTTGAATCCGGGGAAGATTTTTGCTGGGTGAGAGGGTTGTCCCCGCCGCTTTGTGACAGTCACCCCGAAAAGCGGGGATTAAAAAATTTCGCGGGGATTTCTTTCAGGCGCAGGACGCGTGGTTTATCCCCGGCAAGATGCCGTGTGACGGTTCAATGACATTTCGATGACGGTCTGGCCGGTTTATCCCCGGTTCCGCCTCAATCGAGCGTCTGGCTCATGACCGGGCTGGCCGGGACGCGGTTCTTCCGGCCGTTCGTCCGGTGTGGCTTCCGCCATGTAGACGAGCTTTTCCTTCGACTGGTCGCTGTAGATGACGGGCGGGTTCGCGGGGATGGGGGAAAACTTTCTATAAGCACTTGAAATAACAAGAGAAATAATCTCCGCTCCCATCCTCGGCGTCATTCACCCTCGCTGCTGTCGGGGATATTCTTGCCCTCCAGCTCGCGGCGGCGTCGCTCTTCTTCGATCTTCGCGCGCTTCTTGTCCGCGCCGCTCCGCCCGAATTTCACTCTGTTGGCGGCGGCCTTGTCGCTCTCGCGCTTTTTTTCCGCACGCTTTTGCGCATCGTGCTGCGTTTTCCGGAATGAGGCGAAATTAACTATATTTCCGCGATCCGAATCCATAATTTGCCTGCCATATGATGTCAGGCGGCCTACCGCCTTCGCTATTGGTGCGAGACTAGGCCAAAGGTGGTTCGCAGGAAACGGGGTGGAGGTGTGCCATCCCTGCATCCCGCCTTGCCGCGCTGGAGAGATTTTTGAACTCAATACTGACCTATATCGCCGGGCTGCTGGTCGTTCTGCTCTTCGCGGCTCTGGTGGGGCCGAGTCTCGTCGACTGGAACCAGTTCCGTGAGGAGATCGAAGCGCAGGCAAGCGAGGCGGCGGGACGGCCCGTGAGCATCGATGGCGATATCCGCTTTCGTATTCTGCCGGCGCCGCATCTGACGCTTGGCAAGATCAAGGTGGGCCAGAACCCCGAAGCGGATTCGCTTCCCTCCGATCTGAACTTCGCCACTTTCGCCGAGATCGATGGA
>JACIYQ010000045.1 GCA_014359855.1 Parvibaculum sp. | reverse complement strand
CTCACCAAGATTGCCTCGAAATACACCGAGCAGGCGCGCATTGCGGTCCGAAATGTTCGGCGCGATGCCATGGATGAGTTGAAGCGCCTCGAAAAAGACGCACACATGAGTCAAGACGAGCACAAATCCTGGGGCGAAAAGGTCCAGAAGCTGACCGACAAGATCATAGGTGAGATCGACGCTGCGCTAGCGCATAAGGAAGCGGAAATCATGCAGGTGTAAGCTGGGGCGTATAATTGCCTTGGCGATCTGCATTGCAGGAAAGAACACACAGGACGATGACCCTCTCTTCCGGCCAGACAATGAGCGACGCTGCGCCGGGGAGGCCTCCCCGGCACGTCGCCATTATTATGGACGGCAACGGGCGCTGGGCCACGAAGCGGCATCTGCCGCGGGCCGCCGGACATCGCCAGGGTGTGGAAGCGGTTCGCGTCATCGTCCGTGCGGCGGGCGAACTCGGCATCGAATATCTGACCCTCTACGGGTTCAGCTCGGAAAACTGGAAACGGCCGATCGAAGAGGTGAATGACCTCATGGGTCTGCTACGGCTCTATATTCGCCGCGACCTTGCAGAGCTTCATCAGAACGGCGTGTGTATCCGTATCATCGGAGACCGGCATCATCTCGAGCCGGACATTGTCGCACTTATCGAGGAGGCCGAAGCTCTAACCGCCAACAACACCCGGCTTCAGCTCGTTATCGCGTTCAACTATGGCGGACAGAATGAGATTGCCTCAGCCGTGCGCAGGATTGCCCATGAGGTGAAGGAGGGGCGACTGGACCCGGAGGCAATTACCCCGGAAACAGTGGCGCGCTTCCTGGACACAGCCGGCGTTCCCGATCCCGATCTCATCATCCGCACGAGCGGAGAGAAGCGCCTGTCGAACTTTCTCATCTGGCAGAGTGCCTATTCCGAGCTCGTTTTTTCGGATGCGCTTTGGCCGGATTTCACGCCGGACAGGTTGCAGGAGGCGATCGCCGAATATCAGCGGCGCGACCGCCGGTTCGGTGGCCGTCCGGCAGTCGGGGCCTGAGGGATGACGGAAACTTCGAGCGCAACGGACCCCGGCCCCTTGGCCCGCACAGGAGATCTCAGGGTGCGTGTGCTTTCGGCGCTGGTCCTCGCACCGCTTGCGCTGGGGGCCGTATGGCTCGGCGGATGGACTTTCGCCCTGCTTCTGGCCGCTGCCGCCGTGCTCATGTCCGTCGAGACGGCGCGCCTTCTGTTCGCGGGGGGCGTCGGCGCCGCTGTTCCGCTTGCGGCAACATCCGTTCTGGCGATCGTTCTTGCGGCGTCGGGTCTTCCCGATGCGGCCCTCGCCGCAGGCGCGGCTGGCCTAGCCTTTTCGCTGGCGTCGCGGAGCTGGAAGGCGGAACGGCTTTTGCCGGCTCTCATTGCTTACCCCTATGTCGTTCTGCCTATCATTGCGCTGATCTGGCTGCGGCAGGACACAGACCATGGCTTCACTGCCGTGTTGTGGCTGCTCACGATGGTCTGGGCGATCGACATATGTGCTTATTTTGCCGGCCGTTTCATCGGTGGGCCGAAGCTCGCTCCAAGCAT
>JACIYQ010000044.1 GCA_014359855.1 Parvibaculum sp. | reverse complement strand
ATCATGGGCACGCGCGTGTCCTGCAATCCGCGCAGCATTCCGGCGCAGATCGATTGTGCGCCATCGAAGACCTGAAACAGGGCGGCAATCGCGAGGAAGGAAACGGCAAGCGCGATGACGTTCGCGTTTTCGGGCACGCTCCGGTCGAGAAAGATGCCGATCAGCGCATGCGGGAAGAGCATCATCATGAGCGCCATCAATGCCATGAAGGCGACGCCCATGACGAGAGGCGTCCAGCCCGCTCTCGTGATTGCCTTGGCGTCGTCCGCGCCCAACGCGCGGCCGACGCGCACGGTCACCGCCTGCGAGAAACCGAGCGGGACCATGAAGGAGACGGCTGCGATCTGCAGCGCGATCGAGTGAGCGGCGAGTGCTTCCGCGCCGAAGAGACCCATGAGAAGGACGGCGGCATTGAACACCATGACCTCGAATGCCAGCGTCATGCCGATCGGCAGGCCGAGGCGCCAGAGTTCGCGGTAGCGCATCCAGTCCGCGCGCCAGAAGCGGCCGAAAATGGAGTAGCGGCGGAAACGCCGGTCGGAAACGACGATGAGCGCGAGTGCGCCGAACATGAAGATGCTCGTCAGCACGCTGCCGATACCGGCGCCGGGCAGGCCGAGAGCGGGCAGGCCGAGATGGCCGAACATGAGGCACCAGTTGGCGAAGGCATTGAAGGGCACGGCGAGCGCGCCGATGACGAGCGCCCAGCGGGGCCGTTCGAGCGCTGAGATGAAGATGCGCAGCACGACATAGAGAAAGGCCGGAAAGAGCGCCCATTGGAGCGCGCGCGTGTAGGACGCGGCGGATGCCGCCAGCGCCGGGTCCTGACCGAGCAGAACGAGAATAGCCTCCGCGTTCCAGAGGAGCAGCCAGAACGGGATGCAGAGCGTTGCCGCCGCCCAGAAAGCCTGCCGCATGGTGCGCCGCACGTCGCGCACCGAATGGCGGCGGCGTCCGAGTTCGGCGGCTGCCATGGGCGCGGCGGCGGTAACGACGCCGATGCCGAAGATCATCATGGCGAAATAGAGGTTCGATCCGAGTGCGCCGGCCGCGAGCGCTTCCGGCCCGATCCATCCCATCATGACGACGTCGGTCGCGTTGATCGCGATCTGCGCGAGGTTCGTCGCGATGAGCGGCCAGGCGAGGGCGATCGTCGCTTTCGCTTCGGCGATCCAGAGCGTCCGGCCTGTTCCCTCGGTATCGGCGTGCATTGTTGGTGTCTTCTGGCGGCTGGAGAAAAGCCGCGCAGAATATTCCCATCGCCGGGAAGCTCAAGCTTTCTTTCCGTTATTCCGCAGCCGGTTTCGTTGCTCTGAAGCGGGCGAGAAGAGGAAAGGGGAGATAGGCGAGGAATATCAGAAACACCGCGGCGATGCGCAAGCGCCCATCAACGCCCTGCGCCGGCCGCCAGTCGCCGTGCGGTGCGCTGGGTTCGCCGCTTGCTCGTTTCGTCCTCGAAAAGCTCCGCAAGCTTTTCCGTCATCGCGCCACCAAGCTGTTCGGCATCCACGATGGTGACGGCGCGGCGATAGTAGCGCGTGACGTCGTGCCCGATGCCGATGGCGATCAGTTCGACCGGCGATTGCGTCTCGATCTGTTCGATGACGCTTCGCAGGTGTTTCTCGAGATAGTTGCCCGCATTGACGGAAAGGGTCGAGTCGTCGACCGGGGCGCCGTCCGAAATCACCATCAGGATGCGCCGCTGCTCCGGGCGGCCGAGCAGACGGTTATGCGCCCAGATGAGCGCCTCGCCGTCGATGTTTTCCTTCAGCAGGCCCTCGCGCATCATCAGGCCGAGATTGCGCCGCCCACGCCGCCAGGGGGTGTCGGCTGCCTTGTAGATGATATGACGCAGGTCGTTCAGGCGGCCCGGCTGGGCGGGCTTTCCATCGGCGAGCCAGCGCTCCCGCGATTGGCCACCCTTCCAGGCGCGGGTCGTGAAGCCGAGAATTTCGACCTTCACCGCGCAACGCTCCAGCGTGCGGGCCAGAATATCGGCGCACATGGCGGCGACCGTGATCGGGCGGCCGCGCATCGAGCCTGAATTGTCGAGCAGCAGCGTCACAACCGTGTCGCGGAAATCCATGTCGTGCTCGACCTTGTAGGCGAGCGGCAACGTCGGATCGACGACCGCGCGGGTGAGGCGCGCCGCATCGAGGATGCCTTCCTCGAGGTCGAACTCCCATGTGCGGTTCTGCTGGGCGAGCAGGCGGCGCTGCAGCTTGTTCGCGAGCCGCGAGACGACGCCCTGCATCTGTTGAAGCTGCTGATCGAGATACTGACGCAGGCGCGTCAGTTCCTCGATGTCGCACAGGTCCTCGGCAGAGATGATTTCGTCGAATTGCGGCGTGAAGATCTTGTAAGCGGGCTGACGGTTGCGGTCGTCGCCCTGCTGGTTCGGCCGCCAGGGCTGGTTGCCGTCGCTCGTCTCGTCGGTGTCGCCATCCATCGGCACATCGTCCGACTCGACTTCGACGGTCTGCTCGTCGCCTTCCTCGCCTTCGCCCTCTGCATATTCGACCTGCTCGGCCGAAGAACCATCGGGCTGTTCGGCTTCGCCGGACTGGCTCTGGTCGGAGCTGTCCTCACTATCGCCTTCCTGATCGTCTGCGTCCTCGGAGGACTGATCCGGCGCTTCGCCCAACTCGTCGCCCATGTCGAGATCGACGAGAATGTCGCGCGTTGCGCGCGCGAAGGCCGCCTGATCCTCGATCAGGTCCTGGAGACGGTCGAGGTCCGGACCCGCCTTGTCCTCAATCCAGGGGCGCCACTGCTCGACGAGCTTCCGTGCGGAGGGCGGCGGTGCTTCGCCCGTCAGCTTCTCGCGCACGACCATAGCCACGGCTTCGGAGAGCGGGGCCTCGTCGCGGGAGGAGATGCGGTCATATCCGCGCGCGGCGCAGCGCTGTTCGAGCGCGGCGGCGAGGTTTCTCGACATGCCGGCCATCTGGTTCGCGCCGATCGCCTCGCAGCGCGCCTGTTCGACGGCGTCGAAAACGGCAAGCGCGTTGCCGCCTTCGGGCTGGAGGTGCGCGTTCACCTTTTCGTCGTGATGGGCGAGGCGAAGGGCATAGGCGTCAGATACGCCACGCACCTGCGCCACTTCCTCGGGCGGCAGGTTGCGGCTCGGCATGGGCAGGCGCGCACGCAG
>JACIYQ010000043.1 GCA_014359855.1 Parvibaculum sp. | reverse complement strand
CGCCTTGCAGGCGGCCTCGCGATGACAGTCCGTAGGGAAGTGCCGGGATGACAAAAGAGATTTTATCAGTCTACAGAATAAAGTTCGTCATGGCCCGGCTTGTCCGGGTCATCCACGCCTCCCCCGGCGAAAGCCGGGGTCTTTCTTTTCTTCTATTCCGTGCCGCAAAGACGTGGATGGCCCGCATAAAGCGGGCCATGACGACTTTGGGTTTTAAAACCGGCCCGGCTTTTTTGAAACCGGACCCGGTCAGAACATCCGAGTGGCCCGGAAAACTCAATTTCGCGGTTCCGAGTCCAGGATGCCAACGAACGAACGTTTCTCTCGCAAAGTCAAAGTCTTGGACCGCCCCGGAAAAATTTAAACCGGACAGCAGTGGGTCAAGCCCGGCAATGACAAGGTTTTTGAGCAACGGGATGACATCGGCATTTTCAGTTTTCCCATCACCTCAACCCTCGCCTTCCGACTCCCCTTTCCCCCCGAGTCGCGGCAAACTCCGGCCAGCCGCTGGAGGGATCACATGCTGCAAAGACTTGCGACCTCGCTTCGCTTCCGCTTCGTCGCGCGCCAGTCGGCGATCGAACGGCAGGCGGGCGCCATCCCCTATGCGATCGTCGACGGTCAGCTCGCCGTCCTGCTCGTCACTTCGCGGCGCACGGGCCGCTGGGTCTTTCCGAAGGGCGGGCTGATGGAAGGCCTCGACCCGCATGAGGCCGCCGCGCAGGAAGCACTCGAGGAAGCAGGCGTCGAGGGCGTCGTCGGCGACCGGCCGCTCGGCGTCTGGCGCACGATCAAGCGCCGCGGTGTCAGCGTGAAACCCATCGAAGTCGGCATGTATCCGCTGCGCGTCACGCAGCAGCACGAAACCTGGGAAGAACAGCATGAGCGCCGCCGCCATTGGGCGGGACTGCGCGAGGCGCGCCAGCTTCTCTACGATCCGCGTCTTGCCGATCTTGCCGCGATGCTGAAAGACCTGAAGTAAAATTTTGCTTCGGCCTTTCAGGCCTCGCAATGACGCAGACGGAAAAACTTCAAAAATCGACCGCCATCTTCATCAGCGTATAGAGGAGCGCTGCGAGACCGCCTGCCGCCGGCACGGTGATGACCCAGGCAGCCGCAATGGTCAGCACATGACGGCGGCGCACGAGGCGGCGCTTTTCGCGCTTCAACTGTTTCCTGATCGCGTCTTCCGGCGTCGGCGAGAGCGACGAGGGTTCGTTTGCGTCCGGCTTCGGCGGTTTCGGCCCGTCCGCTTTCAGGCCGAGATTGGCGAGCTGCTCGCGCAGGAAACCGACACCGAAGACGCCGCCGATGGCGATATGCGTCGACGACACGGGCAGGCCCAGCGCCGAGGCGATGAGCACCGTGATCGCCGCGGCGAGCGCCACGCAATAGGCGCGCGGCGCATCCATCTTCGTGATCCTGGTGCCGACCGTGCGGATGAGGCGCGGGCCGAAAAGCGCAAGGCCGATCGAGATGCCGAGCGCACCGATCGTCAGCACCCAGAGCGGCAGCGTGACGTTGCCCGCGACCGCCGTTCCCGTCTCCGCCGCATTGACGATGGCCGCAAGCGGGCCCACCGCGTTCGCAACGTCGTTGGCGCCATGCGCGAAGGAGAGAAGCGCGGCCGCGAAGACGAGCGGCAGCGTGAAGAGCCCGGCGACATGCTTGCGCCTGTTTTCGAGCGTTGCCGCGCGGCGCGCCACCCATGGCCGTGTCGCCACCGTGCCGATGACGAAAGCCGCGAGGCCGAGCAGCCAGACGGTGCTCGTGCTCGGGTGATAGATTTTCTTCAATCCCTTGAGCGACAGGTACATCGCGAAGACGCCCGCCATCAGGCCGATCATCACCGGCACCCAGCGCCGCGCCGCCGCCACGCGGTCCGGCTTGAAGAGGACCTGCCACTTGATGAAGCCGAGCAGGCCCGCCGCGATGACGCCGCCCATCACCGGCGAGATCACCCAGCTTGCCGCGATGGCGCCCATGGTCGGCCAGGCGACGATGCCGAAGCCCGCTGCCGCGATACCGGCGCCCAGCACGCCGCCCACGATCGAATGCGTGGTCGAAACGGGGGCGTTGAGGAAGGTCGCGAGATGGAGCCACATGCCGGCCGCGAGGAAGGACGCCATCATCAGCATCACGAAGTCGCGCACCTCGAAGCCCGCGTCCGGCACCACGATGTTCTTCGAGATCGTGTTCACCACATCGCCGCCTGCGAGGATCGCGCCCGCCGCCTCGCAGATCGCGGCGATCAGCAGCGCGGCGCCGAGCGGCAGGGCGCGGCTTCCGACGGCCGGGCCCATATTGTTGGCGACGTCGTTGGCGCCAATGTTCAGCGCCATGTAGCCGGCGATCACGCCGCCCGCGATGACGAAGAAACTCAAGGGCCCCGACGGCGCGAGGCCGCTCATGAAAAGGAAGATCGCGACGAGGAAGAGGATCGCCAGTCCGGGGGCGGCAATCGAGCGCGACAGGGCATATGTCGCGTGTTCGAGCTTCTCGACCTTTTTCAGGTCCTTGTCGAGCGCACTCTTCGGCACAGCTTCCCCCGAATCGGGCCACAGAGGGGCCCCTCACGTTCGGGTTGTGCGTTTAGCATTTCGCCGGGGACAAGCCTATCCCTGTGTGACGTTTTTTTGACATTTCGATGACAGTCAGGCCGCCCGGGCGGCCAGATATCCCCCGAGCGCGGCAAGGCCCGTGAGCGCCGCGCCCCACACCATGTCGACCGCCGCCATCCGCCAGGGCCAGCCCTTCAGCGTCGCAAGGTTCGTCATGTCATAGGTCCCATAGGCGAGGAGACCCAGCGCCGCGCCGCGCAAAAGCGCGCCCCTCCAACTCTCCGCCGGCATCGCCGCGAAGAAGACGATGCCGCCGATGTAGAAGAGATAGAAGATACCTGCCGCCAGGAAATCCGGCGTCTCGCGCATGAGGCTTCCGAGCGAACCCGCATAGAAGTCGCGTGCCACGCGGCTCAGCCAGATGTAGTCCAGTCCGAGGAAGACGATCGCGCTTCCGGCATAGGCGAAGACATAGCTCATGGGGCGCCTCTCCAGTTCCCGTGTGCCTTGCTACGCCGCGAAAGTCAGGCTGGATCACATGTTTTT
>JACIYQ010000042.1 GCA_014359855.1 Parvibaculum sp. | reverse complement strand
ACCATGCACACGATGGTGCATGAGCAGATGCAGTTTTTCCTGCGGGGGTTCCGTCGCGATGCCCATCCGATGGCCATCATGTGCGGCATGGTCGGAGCGTTGTCGGCGTTTTACCACGACTCGACGGACATCAATGATCCGCTACAGCGGATGATCGCGAGCCGTCGCCTCATCGCGAAGATTCCGACGATCGCGGCAATGGCCTACAAGTATTCGGTCGGGCAGCCTGTGGTCTACCCGAAGAACAGCCTCGACTATGCAGAGAACTTCCTGCACATGTGCTTCTCCGTTCCGGCGGAGGACTACAAGGTCGATCCGGTTCTCGCGCGCGCCATGGACCGTATCTTCATTCTGCATGCGGATCATGAGCAAAACGCGTCGACTTCGACCGTTCGTCTCGCCGGTTCATCCGGCGCCAATCCGTTTGCGTGCATCGCAGCTGGCATCGCCTGTCTCTGGGGACCGGCGCATGGCGGCGCGAACGAAGCGGCCCTCAACATGCTGCAGGAAATCGGCACGGTTGACCGCATTCCGGAATTCATCAGGAAAGCGAAAGACAAGAACGACCCCTTCCGTCTGATGGGCTTCGGTCACCGCGTCTACAAGAACTACGATCCGCGCGCCCGCGTGATGCAGCAGACCTGTCATGAGGTGCTGAAGGTTCTTGGCATCAAGGACGACCCGCTGCTCGACGTCGCTCTGGAACTCGAGAAGATCGCCCTCAACGACGAATATTTCGTCGAGAAGAAGCTCTACCCGAACATCGACTTCTATTCTGGCATCACGCTGAAGGCGATGGGTTTCCCGACGACCATGTTCACCGTCTTGTTCGCGCTCGCCCGCACTGTCGGCTGGGTCGCGCAATGGAACGAGATGATCGAGGATCCGGGCCAGCGCATCGGCCGTCCGCGCCAGCTCTATACGGGCGCAAGCCAGCGCGACTACGTGGACATGGGCAAGCGGAAGTAATATTCCGCGCCGAAAAGAAAGGGCGTTCCCGCGGGAGCGCCCTTTTTTGTTGTCGTTACAGAAGTTCGAGTACCGCCTGCGCTGCGCGACGGCTCGGCAGTGCGCCGTCGACACCGATGCGTGCTCGAAGTTCATCGAGATCGGCCAGCACACGGCGCCTTTCCGTCGTATCGCTCATCAAGGGCCGGAGTCCGTTGAGCAGATCGGCTGCCGTGCACCGGCCTTGCAGATATTCGCGCACGGCCGGCCTGTCCAGAATGAGATTCACGAGCACGACAGACGGTATCTTGAGCACGCTGAGGGCGAACCAGCCGACAAGCGCTTCGGCGCGATAGGCGATCACCATCGGCACACGAGCAAGACCAAGCTCCAATGAAACCGTTCCCGAAGCAGCCATTGCGGCCGTCGCCGCATCGAACGCAGCTCGCTTTCCCGATTCTTCCGTCACGATCAAAACGTCGACGGGCCACGAGGTGGCGGCCTGTTCGACGAGGCCGCGGACATGTGGAACCACCGGCAGGACCACGCGCAAATTCGGAATATCTCGTGCGAGTTGTGTCACGACGTCGCCGAAGATGCCGATCAGATGCTTCACCTCATTCAGACGGCTACCCGGCAGAACAAGAAGAAGAGGCGCCGCTGGCGCAATACCGTGCGCCTCACGAAATCGCGCGCCCGCCCCAGCTTCAGGTACTCGCTGGATGGCCGGATGACCAACATAAACGCAATCCACGCCAACCGACCGGAGGAAAGCCGGCTCGAATGGCAACAGTGCTAGAACACGGCGAATGTATTTCTTCATCGCCTTTGCGCGACCTTGCCGCCAGGCCCAGACGCTCGGGAGCACATAGTCCACGATCGGGATGGAGGGCGCACGGCGTGCGATCCACTTCGCCACCATATGCGTGAATTCCGGACTGTCGATCATCACCACGATGTCCGGCTTCACATCCACGGCATGACGCACAGTTTGCCATATCCTGCGAAAGATGAGCGGCAAGCGCGGGATAATTTCCCGCGGCCCCATGACGGCAATATCCGTCATCGGAAAGATGGAGGCGAGCCCCTCTCTTTCCATGTTCTCGCCGCCGACCCCAGAGAACACGAGCGGAAAAGGCGACATATCCTTCAGGGCCGCCATGAGCTCGCCGCCCAGCGTGTCGCCGGACGTTTCGCCGGCGACAAGCATGATGTGCCGAGGTCTGCTTTTGTCGCTGATCACGGCGATGCCCGATCGATCCGGCTCCGGGCAAGGCCCACGACGAAAATGCCCTTCCGGTTAGCTGCTTGTGCAACGGCATCGGCATCGGCAATTAGCGCCCCCCCTGCCTCGACCGCTATTCCGGCAAGGCCGGCCGCAGCAACGCGCTCCACCGTCTCGACGCCGATCGTCGGCAGGTCGACACGGCGTTCCTGACCTGGCTTCGAGAGCTTCACCAGCACGCCTTCCCGTTTTTCATCTCGTCCACGGATATCCGGCGGCAATCCCGCGACACGTTTCAGCATCTCGTCCGTACCCTCCGCTGCCTCGAGGGCCAGGACAATACCGCGGCAGGCAATAGCCCCTTGCCCGATATCGAGTGCACCGATTGCGAGCGCGGCCGTAACAGCTCTGTCGATGTCGGCTTCATCCTGCGACGACGGGGTGTGGGAGGTTATAACGCCTTCAGGCGCGAGCAGGCTTGCGGCGATTTCGTGGGCACCAACGATCCTGAAGCCATGATCCTTCTCCAGGAATTCGGTAAGCCCGCGAAGAAGGCCGTCGTCGCCTTCCCTCATCCATCCTGCCACCCTCGGTAAGAGCTTTACGGCAGTCATGTCGAGGCCCAGCTTGCTTAAGTCAGGGCGCTTGATCCCTCCGATCAGCACCAGGTCTTCACATCCCGCCTGCTTCAGGAGCCGCAGGAATTCGCCCATCGCGCCAATCCGTACCCAGGCGTGCGGAAAACCCTCGATCTCGCTGCGAGCGGCCCCCTCTATGCCGACGATGAACACGTCACGGCCAGTCGCCCTTGCCGCCCTGGCGATTGCCACGGGCAAAGGTCCACCACCTGCCACTATGCCGAGTTTCCGGAAATTCTTTCCTGCGGTGCTCATTCAACCCGGGATCACGCCACACGATCGAGCCGCGGCAGGCATATCGCCCGATCGGCCTCCGCGCGAATAAAATCCACGATCTCCATGACTTCCGGACTACCAGCAAACTTGCCCGCCACCTCGGCAACCCGCTCTCGCAGCGTGCCCTGTCCCGAGAACAGAAGGTTGTAAGCTTCACGCATGGCATGCATCTGCTCTCGCGAAAAGCCTCGGCGGCGGAGTCCAACAAGATTGAGCCCCATGAGGTTTGCGCGATTGCCTACGACCAGGCCATAAGGAATAACGTCATTCTCCACGGCGCTCATGCCGCCAACAAATGCGTGCTTGCCGACGCGCCCGAACTGATGAAGCGCGGCGCCGCCTCCGAAAATCACATAGTCGTCGATCTTGCAGTGGCCTGCGAGCAGAACGCTGTTCGAAAAGACGACGTGATTGCCCACGATCGAATCGTGACCGACATGGGAACTGGCTAGAAATGCGCAGTGATTTCCCACTCGAGTGACCATGCCCCCCCCTTCCGTACCGGGGTTCATGGTCACATGCTCACGTATGAGATTGTCGGTGCCGATTTCGAGCGTGCTGGGCTCGCCTTTGTACTTCAGGTCCTGCGGCGCATGTCCGATGGACGCGAAAGGATATATCTGCGTGCGGGCACCGACGCTCGTATGCCCTTCCACGACGACATGCGAATGAAGAACAACACCTTCGTCCAGGACGACGTTGGGCCCGACCACGCAATAGGGCCCGATCTTCACATCGGGTGCGAGCTGTGCCTTCGGGTCGACAGTGGCTGTTGAATGAATTTGCGTCATTTCTGAGTGGGGCCTGCGATCATCGCACCGAGATCGCATTCGGCGACGATCTTTCCGTCGACCCGTCCCTCACCATGATACTTCCAGACCGTCCCCCTGCTCTGCAGCTTCGTGACGTGAACATGGAGGACATCACCCGGCAGGACCGGCTTGCGAAAGCGCGCACGGTCCACAGTCATGAAGTAAACGAGCTGATTGCTTCCCGAGGTGCCGAGATGATTGATGACAAGCGCGCCGGCGGTCTGCGCCATTGCTTCGACAATCAGGACTCCCGGCATGACTGGATGTCCGGGGAAGTGCCCCTGAAAGAAGGGCTCATTGTTCGTTACATTCTTGACGCCGATTGCCGACTGGTCGCCCTTCATCTCGATGATGCGGTCAATCATCAGCATCGGATATCGATGAGGAAGGAGCTCCAGCACCCTGTTGATATCGGCATAGCCGAGCGTTTCCGATACTTCAGCCTCGCTCATTCCTTCTTCCTTCCAAGACTACCCGCAGGGTCGCTTATTCGTCAGAGCCGCCGGTCTGCTTCTTTCGGCGCCCCAGCTTACGCGTTTCGACAACTTCGCGCCGCCACTCAGCTATAGGTCTGGC
>JACIYQ010000041.1 GCA_014359855.1 Parvibaculum sp. | reverse complement strand
GGCAGGACTCGAACCTGCGACCAAACCGTTATGAGCGGTCCGCTCTAACCAACTGAGCTACAGGCCCCCAGCATCGCGCGGGCGGCGAAAACGCCCGGCCCCCGCCATATAGCAGGAGATGAGGGCCTGTCACAGACCCTTGACCACCTGCCCCGATTTCGCCCCAATCCCGCCGGAAGCTCGCGGCAATCCGTTCAGGCCGGGTTCAGGGCGCAACGCCCATAAAGCTTCCCGTCAACCGGCCCGTTACCCCAGAAGGAGGCATGACCATGCCGCACGGCCTTTCCCGCCCCGCCATCGCCCTTGCCGCTCTCGCCTTCGCCTCCGCCCTCGCCTTTTCCGGCGCGGCGCGCGCGACCGAGCCGCAGGAACTGCCCCGCACCATCACCATCACCGGCGAAGGCGAAGTGACGGCCGCGCCCGACATCGCCTGGGTCGAGACGGGCGTCGTGACCGAAGGCAAGACGGCAGCCGAAGCGCTCGCCGCGAACACGGCCGCGATGGAACGGGTTTTCGCCGGGCTCGGCGAGGCGGGCATCGAGAAAAAGGACATGCAGACCTCGCAATTCTCCGTCTACCCCGTATATGAACAGGTAAAGCCGGAGGACGAGCGCCCGCAGACGCCTAAGATCGGCGGCTACCGCGTGCAGAACCAGCTCACCGTGAAGGTGCGCGACCTGACCGCGCTCGGCGGCATTCTCGACAAGGTGGTTACGCTCGGCTCGAACCAGCTTTCCGGCATCCGCTTCTCGATCGACGAGCCGGAAACGCTCATGGACGAGGCCCGCGAGAACGCGGTGAAGGACGCGCTGCGCAAGGCGAAACTCTATGCCGGCGCGGCGGGCATCTCTCTCGGCGAGATCATGTCGATTTCGGAAAGCGGCACCTCGATGCCCCAGCCCTATTACGCCAAGGACATGATGATGCGCGCGGAAGCCTCATCCGTGCCGATGGCGCCGGGCGAGCAGACGCTGAGCGCAAACGTCACCCTGGTCATCAAGATCGATTGAGAAATTCGCAGGCTCGGCCGAAGGGGACTTCGACCGGAACTTCGCCCCTTGCGTGCCCCCCCAGCGTAGGCCGGCAAATCGGGCAAAGGCGGCGTCATTCATTGGCGCCGCCTTTTTTTGTTGCTCCGCACGCTGATTGAGGTGGAAAGAAGTAATAGGAAGACGACAAAACACGCCCGCCACTTGCATGACGATCGCTTTCGCGAAAATCGTGTTCTTGACTATACTAAAATTAATATCCTCGACAGAACTAACAATCGCTTTCTGCTAAGCGCCTTTAGAACCACACATGGCCCGATAAGGTCAAAATAACATGATCAGAAGAATCGAAATTTGGGCGCCGATAGGGTTCTCATTTGTCGCAATGCTCATTGCCGCGCTATCACTTTCCATTTCGTATGATCAACTTCGAAAGAGTGAAGAGAAGTTCTCCATAGCGAAGCACTCAGAGAATGCCGAAATTTCCGTCGCCGCTTTGGACGAACCAAGAAACGTCGAGCTGTCCGTAACCCGCCGAATTATAGTTGTGAATTCATCGACAGGCTCGGCTGCAATAGCGTCGGTATCCTGTGAATCGCATCCGCATGTTGCACGCGCCATGCAGCTAAGCAGGGTCGTTATCCCGGATGGATGCAAGGCATATGTACGCGATGAACACGATACGTATATTCCTGCAACAGGGCCGATAAATTTCTTGCCCGGCGAAGCGATAGCGTTCCGCCTTGAAGCCGTATTGCCTGCCCCCGAGCTCACGAATGAGAGACTGCGTGGATATTACGAAGAGTATGAGAAATTTGATGAACAGGATTTCCTTCTCTTTTTGGCAACCCGAGGAAGTGACTTTTTTGGCAGTACTTTCGGCACACGTTACGATTATCTTCAACAAAATATCGGCCAGAATCTATGCTTGGGTGCATCCGTTACATTCGATGCTGTTACGCCCACAGGAAGTCATATCACGTACAACTTTGATTACTACATTGGACCGATGATGCCAGTGGTATCCTGTTCAGGTGAGACAATCACCCTCGAGCACTCCGATGCCTTCAAGGATGATCTGTTCGATCCCTCGCGGATTAGTCCGATTGATGCACGTCTATTGCAGAATTAATTGACGGTTTATTTTGAAGATGTCTCCCACAATTTCGCGGATGTGAGATTCCCGCCAGAATCCTTCTTTGACAGAAAATGCCCGTCGCCTGTCCTTTCCGCCTGAGCCTTCCCGCGCGAGCATGAGGCATCGTCTGACACGACCTTGCAGGAGGCTTCACCATGCGCGGACAAGGCATCGCCAATCCCCTTCCCTTCCTTTTTCCGCCCGATCCGATGGTCGCCGCGACGGCGGCAGACATCAGGTGACCGCTCTCCGACTTGTGACTGGACGGTGAGCGGGTGCCCGTGCAGGTTGGAGCCTCGCAGAACAGTCGGAGCGGAGCAGCGCATGACCATCGAGAGCGTGAAGGAATATTATGGGCAGACGCTCAAGGGGTCCGGCGACCTCAAGACGGATGCCTGCTGCGACCCGAGCGCCATGCCCGAGCATGTGAAAGGCGCGCTGTCGCTCATCCATGACGAGGTGCTGACGCGCTATTATGGCTGCGGCCTCGTGATCCCCGAAAAGATCAAGGGAATGCGCGTGCTCGATCTCGGCTGCGGCGCGGGGCGCGACGTCTATGCGCTGGCCCGCCTTGTGGGACCGGAGGGCTTCGTGGCCGGTGTTGACATGACGCCCGAGCAGCTCGCCGTCGCAAAGGCCCATATCGGCTGGCACATGGAGCGCTTCGGCCATGCGCGGCCCAATGTCGAATTCCACGAGGGCTATATCGAGCGGCTTGGCGAACTCGGCCTCGAACCGGGAAGCTTCGACATCATCGTCTCGAACTGCGTCGTGAACCTCTCCTCCGACAAGCGCGCCGTGCTCGAAGGCGCCCGCGCGCTTTTGAAGCCGGGCGGCGAATTCTATTTCGCCGACGTCTATGCCGACCGCCGCCTCGACCCGAAGCTCGCGCAAGACCCGGTGCTGCTCGGCGAATGCCTGGGCGGCGCGCTCTACTGGAACGATTTCCAGAACCTTGCGAAGCAGGCGGGCTTCGGCGATCCCCGCCTCGTGACGAGCCGCCCGCTCGAGGTGCAGGAACCGGCGATCCGCCGGGCGCTGGGCGCGGCGCGCTTCTTCTCCGCGACCTACCGCCTCTTCAACATCGAGGGGCTGGAACCGGCCTGCGAGGACCACGGCCAGGCGGTGATCTACCGGGGCGGCATTTCGCATTCGGAAGAGGTCTTCCTGCTCGACGGCCACCACAGGATCGAGAAGGGCCGGATTTTCCCTGTCTGCGGCAACACATTCCGCATGCTGAAGGAAAGCCGCTTCGCGCCGCATTTCGACTTTATCGGCGATTTTTCGCAGCATTTCGGCATTTTTCCGGGCTGCGGCACGCAAATGCCGTTCAGCGAGGAAGACGGCGAGAGCTCGGGGGCCTGCTGCTGAGCGGGGGAAGCCTTGTAATCCCGCGCGGGCGCCCCATATAGACGATACCGAGGCACTTCAGCGCGCAACGCGCCGCAGGAGAGCCGCCCGGCAAGGCCGGGGCCCGAGAGGGCCGGTAATTCATTTCGGTGCCCGACCACGGATGTAATGGCGAAGCAGTTGGAATGATTGGGACAAGGCCGGGCATTCCCGGCCTTTTTTCATTTGGAGGCTCCTCCGCACGGGATCTGGCGAGGGGCGCACCGATGCGACCACCCAGACCCGAAAGGAGCCGACCCCATGCCGTCCAGAAACGCCGCCGCCCGCAGCAAGGCCCTCTTCAAGGAAGCACCGGCCCAGGCCCGCGCCACCAAGGCCGACAAGACAACGGAAGCCGCCCGCGCCGTTGCCGAGGCGGAAGCGCGCGAACGCACCGTGAAGACGGAGAAGCTCCGCGCGCTCCGGCTCGAGAAGGAAGCGGCCGACGCAAAGGCGGCGGAAAAGGCAGCGGCCGCAAAGAAGAAGCCCGCGCCGAAGAAGAAGGCGAAGACGGAAGAGACCGAGACGGCGTAAGGCCGGTTTCGGAAAAGCAAAAAGCCCGGAACTTTCGTTCCGGGCTTTTTTGTTTTGGCGTTGCGCCGCCTCAGTTGTCGAGGAACGAACGCAGCTTCCGAGAGCGGCTCGGATGCTTGAGCTTGCGGAGCGCTTTCGCCTCGATCTGGCGGATGCGTTCGCGCGTGACCGAGAACTGCTGGCCGACTTCTTCAAGCGTGTGATCGGTGTTCATGCCGATGCCGAAGCGCATGCGCAGCACGCGCTCCTCGCGCGGCGTGAGCGAGGCGAGCACACGCGTCGTCGTCTCGCGCAGGTTCGACTGGATCGCCGCATCGATGGGCAGGATCGCGTTCTTGTCCTCGATGAAGTCGCCGAGATGGCTGTCTTCCTCGTCGCCGATAGGCGTTTCGAGAGAGATCGGCTCCTTCGCGATCTTCAGGACCTTGCGTACCTTTTCGAGCGGCATGCCGAGCTTCTCGGCAAGCTCTTCCGGCGTCGGCTCGCGGCCGATCTCGTGCAGCATCTGGCGCGAGGTGCGAACGAGCTTGTTGATCGTCTCGATCATGTGCACCGGGATGCGGATGGTGCGCGCCTGGTCGGCGATCGAACGCGTGATCGCCTGACGGATCCACCATGTCGCATAGGTCGAGAACTTGTAGCCGCGGCGATATTCGAATTTATCGACCGCCTTCATCAGGCCGATGTTCCCTTCCTGGATGAGGTCGAGGAACTGCAGCCCGCGATTCGTGTATTTCTTGGCGATGGAGATGACGAGACGAAGGTTTGCCTCGACCATTTCCTTCTTGGCGATACGCGCCTCGCGCTCGCCCTTTTGCACCATGGCGACGATGCGGCGATATTCCTGAATGTCGAGGCCGGTTTCGGAAGCAAGCGTCTGGATCTCGTTGCGCAGATCCTTCACCTGGTCGCGCTCGTCCTTGGTGAAATTCACCCAGCCCCTGCCCTTGAGGCGGCTGACGCGGCGGATCCAGTTCGGGTCGAGTTCGTTGCCGAAATACTGCTTGAGGAATTCCTCGCGCGGCACGCCATGGCTTTCGGCGAGGCGCAGCAGGCGGCCTTCGAGGCCCATCAGGCGCTTGTTG
>JACIYQ010000040.1 GCA_014359855.1 Parvibaculum sp. | reverse complement strand
GCCACAACTTCGATATCCTTGCGGCCGGATTCCGCGATGGCGCGGAGCACCAGGCGCCCGATCCGACCGAATCCGTTAATCGCAACGCGCACTGCCATTTGCTTGTTCTCCTGAGCGTAAGTTAGGCCTTTTCCTCAAGGCGTGCCTTTGCCGCGGCCACTGCCGCCTCGGGGGTAATGTTGAAGTGCTTGTAAAGTTCCGGCGCAGGTCCGGATGCACCGAACCCGGTCATGCCGATAAAGTCGCCATCCGCGCCGATATAGCGGTCCCAGCCGAAGCGGACGCCGGCTTCGATCGCGATCTTCACCGTGCCTTCGCCAAGCATCCCGGTCTGGAAATCCTTCGACTGCTGGTCGAAAAGATCGAGGCAGGGCATGGATACGACACGCGCGGGGATACCGTCTCGCTCAAGCATCTGCTGGGCCGCAATCGCGATCTCGACTTCAGAGCCTGTTGCAAGCAGCGACACCTGCGCCTTGGAGGAGGCGGGGACAAGTTCATAGGCACCGCGAGCGCAGAGGTTCTTGTTCGCGTTCTCGGTGCGGACGGCGGGCAGGTTCTGGCGCGACAGGGCAAGGACCGACGGCGTGTTCTTCGCTTCGAGCGCGAGCTGCCAGCATTCGAGCGTCTCGACGGCGTCCGCCGGGCGGAACACATGGACGTTCGGCATGGCCCTGAGGCTCGCCAGATGTTCGACGGGCTGGTGCGTCGGCCCGTCTTCGCCGAGGCCGATCGAGTCATGCGTCATCACATAGATGACGCGCTGTCCCATCAGCGCGGAAAGACGGATTGCCGGGCGGCAGTAGTCCGTAAACACGAGGAATGTGCCGGAATAGGGGATAAGGCCCTTGTGAAGCGCAATGCCGTTCATCGCGGCGGCCATGCCGTGTTCGCGGATGCCGTAGTGGATGAACGAACCGGAGAAATCCTCCGCCGTCACCGCCTTCTGCTCGCGGGAGCGGGTATTGTTGGAGCCGGTCAGGTCCGCCGATCCGCCGATGGTTTCGGGCAGGGCAGCGTTGATGACATTGAGCGCTTCTTCGGAGGATTTGCGGGTCGCCCATTTCGGCTTGTCGGCGACGAGTTTTTCCTTGAAGGCCTCGATTGCCTTGGCGAGACTGGCGGGAAGGTCGCCTGCAATGCGGCGCTCGAATTCCGTGCGGGTTTCAACGGGGAGGGCAGCGAGTTTTTCTTCCCAGGCCTTGCGTGCCTTGACGTTACGAAGGCCGGCGATGCGCCAGGCGTCCAGCGTCTCGCTCGGCACCGTGAAGGGCTCGGCCTTCCAGTGCAGCGTCTCGCGGGCAAGTGCGATTTCCTCTGTGCCAAGCGGCGACCCGTGCGAGGACGACTTGCCCTGCTTGTTCGGCGAGCCATAGCCGATCACGGTGCGGCAGGCGATGAGGGTCGGCTTGTCGGACTTCTGCGCCTTTTCGATGGCGGCGGCGATCTCGTCCGGGTTGTGGCCGTCGATGCGGCTCGCATTCCAGCCCGCAGCTTCGAAGCGCTTCAGCGCATCGCCGGATTCCGAGAGCGACAGGGCGCCGTCGATGGTGATTTCGTTGTCGTCGTAGAGAACGATGAGCCTGGAGAGCTTCAGGTGCCCGGCAAGGCTGATCGCCTCGTGGCTGATGCCTTCCATGAGGTCGCCGTCGGAGGCAATCACATATGTATAGTGATCGACGATTTCCTTGCCGAAGCGGGCCGCCTGAAGACGTTCGGCAAGCGCCATGCCCACAGCCGTCGAGATGCCCTGACCGAGCGGACCCGTGGTCGTTTCGACGCCTTCGGCGTGGCCGTATTCGGGGTGTCCGGCCGTGATCGAGCCAAGCTGGCGGAAGTTCCTGATCTGCTCGATCGTCATGTCCTCGTAGCCGAGCAGGTAGTTCACGGCATAAAGCAGCATCGAGCCATGGCCGGCCGACAGCACGAAGCGGTCGCGGTCCGGCCAGCCGGGCTTCCGGGGGTCGATCTTCAAAAAGCGGGTAAAGAGCACCGTGGCCATGTCAGCCGTGCCCATCGGCATGCCGGGGTGACCGGAATTCGCCTGCTGCACGGCATCCATCGCCAAGGCGCGGATCGCATTGGCCATCGCATCGTGCGAGGCACCGGATGATTTCGCTTTTTCGGCGACGGCGGATTTTTCAGTTGGCGTCATGTGTCACTCTATTGCCCAGACGGGCGCTGAGCGGGCAGGAG
>JACIYQ010000004.1 GCA_014359855.1 Parvibaculum sp. | reverse complement strand
TTGAGGCCAAACCTTTCGTTGACTGTCCGGATGACGATCGTGGTGGGGATGGAAGAGCGTTTGGAAAGTGTGGCGGATTCCGTCGACGTGTCTTTCGAGGTCACGGGCGTCGTCAAATGGTTTGATGCGGTCAAGGGCTACGGTTTCATCATTCCCGAAGACGGGCGGGACGATGTTCTGGTTCACTTGTCGTGCCTGAAGCAGGCGGGACGGGACGGGCTCGACGAAGGCACCACCGTGACTTGCGAGGCGGTGCGCCGCCCCAAGGGAAATCAGGCCATCAAGGTTCTCGAGATCGACGACACCACTGCCGTCAAGCCGGCGGCGGAAGGCGCGCGCGCGGCCGGTCGTTTCGGTGTGGCGCAGGTCGTCCCGATCGGCGACTTCGAAACAGTAACGGTCAAATGGTTCAACCGGGCGCGCGGCTATGGGTTCGTCACCCGTGGCGAGGGAACGCCGGACATTTTCGTTCACATGGAAACGCTGCGGCGATTCGGGGTCCGCGACCTTGTGCCGGGTGAACAGGTGCAGGTGCGTTTCGGAGAAGGCCCGAAGGGGCTCATGGTCGCCGAAATGATGCTGGACACGCCTCCGGGTAACTGATCGCGTTTCATCCCATCCGCAGTGCATGCTATCAGGACGGCATCCGCCGTCTGGCGGCTGCATGTGCAACACCCCATCGAATTCGGCCGAATGAGCGAAACAGAAGACGATAACCCGCCGGAAGGCTTCGTCCTTTCGACGAGCCGAGGGCCTTACACGACCCACAACGGGCCCTTCTATCACAAGGTGACGGGGGGATGGTTTCGTGCATGGCGTGCGCGTGAAGAAGCGTCACTGCAATTCACGAGGCATCACGCATGGCGGAATGCTCATGGCCTTCGCCGACGGGCTGCTCGGGACCGCCGTCTGGCGGGAGACGCAAACCGTCGCGCTGACCGTCCGGATGAATTCGGACTTCCTGTCCTCGGCGCGACCGGGCGAGTGGCTCGAGGGGACGGCTCGGGTGACGCGGGCGACGAAGTCTGTTGCCTTCTGCGAAGCCGAGCTCTATGTCGGCGGCCGGGCTGTTCTGAAGGCGAGCGGTGTCTTCAAGCTGATGGCCCGGCACAAAGCCGGCGACTGATCGGCTGTTTTTTCCTGCGGAGTTGCGGCGGGCGCTTCAACGGGTGTATTTGCAGGGCATGTCGGGGCGTAGCGCAGCCTGGTAGCGCATCTGCTTTGGGAGCAGAGGGTCGGGAGTTCGAATCTCTCCGCCCCGACCATTCCGTCTCCAGCCTGAGAACGAAACAGGCGACCCCGGACGGGATCGCCTGAGGGGGCATGTTCTCCGGGGTGCCGGATTTAGGCCGCCTGCGGCATGGCGAGGCCGATTTCATCCTTGTGGAGCCACCAGGCGCGCGCGGCGAGGCGCTCGACGGCAGCGGCCGGCCAGACGGGAGCCCCCTGGCGGTGCACCGGCCCGGTCAGATCGAGAACGCATTCGATGTCGAGACGATTGAACCCCCGTGCAGCAAGCAGGGAGGCGGCGGTGTCGCGGTCGAGGTAGCGGGACGGAATGCTCATAGGGGTACTCCTTCGTCGCAGAAGTGCTGCGGTACTCATTTGCCGATGTCGCCGTGCCGTGGCGATGGTCTTGTTATCGCTTGCAAATTCGTCGCTTTTGGGGCGATAAGAATAATGTTTCGCGACGGTCCCCGGCAGGCGGGGCCAGAGTTTCAAGGGATCCGAATTGGCACGCGCACGCATCTACAAACCCGCCAAGACAGCCATGCAATCTGGACGGGCCAAGACCCGGAAATGGGTCTTGGATTTCGAACCGGACAGCGCGCGCAAGGTTGAGCCCCTGATGGGCTGGACCAGTTCGGGCGACACCAATGCGCAGGTAACACTTCGCTTCGATACGAAGGAAGAGGCTGTAGCCTATGCCGAGAAGCACGGTATCGAGTATCAGGTTTTCGAGCCCAGAACGCAGCGCCGCCCGATCAAGGCCTATGCCGATAATTTCAAGTTCGGCCGCCAGAGCCTCTGGACTCACTGAGGCCGGTTCCCGGTCCCGTAGCTCAACCGGATAGAGCAACAGATTTCTAATCTGTCGGTTGCAGGTTCGAGTCCTGCCGGGATCGCCATTGCAGGCGTCAACTCTCCACGTCCAGCGCGCGCAGGGCCGAAGCCTTCAGCGATTGGCGGAGTTCGCGATACTCTGCCCAAGGGTCCGGGCGTTCCTTCACGAAGGCATTCTTGACCGTCATTTCATTTGCAGCCCTTGTCCTGCCAAGGTCCTTCCACGACAGGGGCCAGGCGACCGGTGCGCCAGCGCGAGCGCGCGGCGAGTAGGGAGCGATGGCCGTCGAGGCGCGATCGTTCCGGAAATAGTCGATGAAGATGCGGCTTTTGCGGATGGACTTGGTCATTTTCGCCACGTAGCGCTCCGGCATCTCGTCGGCCATGCGCTTCGCGACGGCGGCCGCGAACGCTTTCACGACGGGCCACTCGTGGCGCCGGACGAGTGGTGCGACGACATGGATGCCCTTGCCGCCCGTCAGCATCGGGAAACTCCGGAGGCCGAGCGCGTCGAGGACATCCCGCATCTCGCCTGCTGCGTTTTTCACTTCCGTGAACGGGACGTCCGGACCGGGATCGAGATCAAAGACCAGGCGATCCGGGCGCTCGATATCGTCGATACGCGAACCCCAGATGTGAAACTCGAGAACGCCCATTTGGGCGGCCGACACGAGCCCCTTCGTGCCGGTTATGTAGAGATATTTCTCCCGTTCTTTCGACCCCTTCACGTCGAGTTCGCGAAACCCTTCGCCAAGGCCCGCGCCTGCGTGACGCTGGAAAAAGCATTGCTTCTGGCGCCCCTCCGGACAACGGACGAGACTGACGAACCGGTCCTCAAGATAGGGCAGCATCCAATCGGCGGCTGTTTCCATATAGTGGGCGAGCTCGATCTTGGTGATGCCCTGTTCGGGGAAAAGAATGCGGTCGGGATGGGAAATACGGACGCCATGGACTTCGCCGGATTCCGTTTCTGCGGACATGTCTTCCACCTTTTCGACGGGTGTGGCGTTCGCCAGCTAACGGCCTCCGCTTTCTTTCCGGTGAGGAAATCAACGTAAAGCGTTGAATACAACCTCGGTGTCGCCTAGACGCCGCCTTATTTTTCCACATTGTTGGCAAAGCGGGAATCTCACCGAGCTGTAACTTGAGGCAGGCCGACGGCTGCCGGATCATCGACGAGAATGAGAGTGCGCCAACGGGCTCAAGATTGCCCGGGAGTGCGGAGGGAGGAAAGCTATGGACTACAAAGCGAAGCGGACGTCTGCCGTCCGGAGCGGGAATGCGCGGCTGCGGCCGGGTGTAATCGCGTGGTTCGCCGTTCTGGCCGGCCTTGTCTTCTCGATGAGTGTGGGCGCTTCCGGAGCCGAGGGGCTTGCCGATCCCAGCAAGCCCGATCCGGCCATCGAAGGGGCGCCGAACGAGGCGTCCGGGGAGGATCTCTACGAGCGCGGCTTTTATCCAGAGGCGATGGCCGAGTGGAAGCGGGCCGTGGAAGAGAAGCGGGACGCCGGCGCGGCCTTCCGGCTCGCCGAAGCCCATTTCGATGCCGCCGTCGTCGAGCGGAACATGGAAGAGGCCATCAAGTATTACGCGATCGGTGCGGAGTGGGGCGATGCGCGCGCGCAAGCCGATCTCGGCACGCTGTTCGACAAGGGATGGGGCGTTCCCCAGGATCTCGCCAAGGCGGCCAAGTGGTACGAGGCAGCGGCGCGGCAGGGACATGCGAGCGCGCAATACAATATCGGCGTCATGTACGAAGAAGGAGCGGGCGTCGAGGCCGATAAGGTGAAGGCCTATATGTACTATCAACTCGCGATCGAGGGCGGGTTCCCGAAGTTTGCGACCGAGTCTCTCGAAAATCTCTCGGCGACGATGAAGCCGGGCGAAATCAAGGAGGCGACCAGGATGGCACGCGCCTTCAAGCCGCTGACCCGCGAGGAGAGCGCCGCTGAAGTGAGCGTGACCGCCAAGGCGCTGACTGATGAGAGCAGCGTGGAATAATCCGCGAAGCATGGTGCGGATGCAGAAAACTCCGGCCATCGCGCCGGGGTTTTTGTTTTCCCGCACATGGTATCTCCTCATTCGCTATCATCCATGGGATCAACGAGCGGAGGCAGCATGACGGACGTCTGGTCGAACTGGTCGGGTTGGGTGAAAGCCTGGCCGAAGGAACTGGCGGCGCCCTCGACGGAGGAGGAAGTTGCCGAGGTCCTGAAGACGGCCGCGGCTCCGGTTCGCGTTGCCGGGCGAGGACATTCCTTCACGCCGCTTGTCGAGACAGACGGCACCATCATGACGATGTGGGCTCTGCGCGGAGTGGTGGACCACGACGAGACTACGCAGACCGCGCGCATCAAGGCGGGAACGACGATCCGCGATCTGGGGCCCGAACTTTTCGAGCGGGGACTTGCTCTCGTCAATCAGGGAGACATCGACCGTCAGGCGCTAGCGGGCGCTGTCGGTACCGGCACGCATGGAACCGGCGGCGCGCTCGGCTCGGTCTCTGCGGCAGTGAAAGGCTTCCGGTTGGCAACGGCGAGTGGTGATATTCTCACCTGTAACCGAAACGAAAACGCGGACGTGTTCGATGCCGGCCGGGTGAGTTTCGGGAGCCTCGGCGTGATGACCGAGATCACCATGAAGTGCCGCCGGGTCTACGCGCTGGAGGAGACGGGCGGGCGTATGCCTATCGAAGAGGCGCTCGCGCGCGCGCCGGAACTTCGCGACAGCGAGCGGCATTTCGAATTCTTCTGGTTTCCGTTCGCGGATCAGGCGCTCGTGAAATTCCTGAAAGAGACCGACAAGGAGCCACGCCCGAAGAGGCGACGCCCCGACGATGAAATGGCGCAGAGCGACAAGACGATGATGTGGGCCTGCGAGGCGGCGCGTTATCTGCCCTTCCTGCGCGGACCGATCCAGAAGTATCTCACCTCGGCCAGCGGTTCGCGCTACTCCGGCGGCGCGGCGGAGGGCGAGGGCAAAGAGAAGGGCAAGGTGCGTTGGTCGCACGATGCGTTCCCGAGCGACCGCAATGTTCGTTTCAACGAGATGGAATATGCGGTGCCGGCCGGGAAGGGGCCGGACTGCATCCGTGAGGTCGGCGAACACATGCGCAAATGCGGGATCAATTTTCTGTTCCCGCTCGAATTTCGCTATGTCGCGGCGGATGACGCCTGGCTCAGCCCCTTCTACAATCGCGACAGCGTCACGATCTCCGTGCACCAGTATCACAAGCAGCCCTACAAGGAGCTCTTCGCGGGCGTGGAAGACATCTTCCGCCGCTATGAAGGGCGTCCACACTGGGGAAAGCTTCACACGCTTGGCGCCGCCGATTTCGAAACGCTCTATCCCCGATGGGGCGACTTCCAGAATGTGCGGCAGCGTCTCGATCCCACAGGAAAGTTCCTCAATGCCCATCTGAAGCGGATATTCGGGGTGAGCTAGCCGAGTTCGGCGATCACGACAACCTGTCCTTCCGAAACGGCGTCTTCTTCTGCAGCGAGGATTTCCACGAGGCGGCAATCCGCAGGCGCGGAAACCGGTATTTCCATCTTCATGGATTCGAGGATCAGGGTCGGATCGTCTTCCTCAAGCCGGTCTCCGGGTTTCGTTTCGATCTTCCAGACCTTGCCGGTGATCTCGCTTTTCACCTCTTTCCGGGGGACAGCCTTCTCCTTCGTCTTCAGATTTCGGCTGCATGAAGTCGTGCAAAACCCGCTTCGAGATCGGCAACAAGATCGCCGATATCTTCCAGCCCCGCGTGAAAACGCAATATCTGGCCGTCCGCGTTCCACGCCGTCGCCGTTCTCATCTTCTTTGGATATTGCGGAATGACGAGGCTTTCGAAGCCGCCCCAGGAATAGCCCATGCCGAAAAGTTCGAGGCCGTCGAGAAAGGCGGCGAGGGCCTTCTCCGGGCAGGGCGCAAGCTCCACGGAAAAGAGGCCGCAGGCGCCGGTGAAGTCCCGTTTCCAGATTTCGTATCCCGGATCGTCCGGAAGTGCGGGATGCAGCACGCGCTTCACCTCCGGCCGCTTCGCCAGCCATTGCGCAAGCGCGATGCCGGTTTTCATGTGCCGTTCAAGGCGCGCGGAGAGTGTCCTGATGCCGCGCAGCACCAGATAGACATCGTCCGGCGCGACGCACTGGCCGATCGTACCGTGTGTATCGATCAACGCCTTCCAGGCAGATTCCGTGGCTGTGATCGCGCCCATCATCACGTCCGAATGGCCGCATAGATATTTCGTTACGGCCTGGATCGAGATATCGACGCCGTGTTCGAAAGGTTTGAAATAGAGGGGCGAGGCCCAGGTGTTGTCGAGCATGACCGTGATGCCCGAGCGATGCGCAACTTCGGCAATGGCAGGAATGTCCTGCACCTCGAAAGTCACGGAGCCGGGCGATTCCGTGAAGATAACTTTCGTCTCGGGACGGATCAGGCGCTCGATGCCGCCGCCGATCAGGGGATCGTAATATTCCACGTCAACGCCGTAGCGCGCGAGGAGGGTATCGCAGAAGTGGCGCGAGGGCTGATAGACACTGTCGACCATCAGCAGGTGGTCGCCGGTCTTCAGGAAAGCGAGCAGCGCGGTCGTCACGGCCGAGAGACCGGAGGAGGTGAGGGCGGTCTTGTAACCGCCTTCGAGTTCGGCAATCGCATCCTGCAGCGCAAAAGTCGTCGGTGTGCCTCGGCGGCCGTAGGTGACGGGCTGTGCGCGAGCCTTCACCGCCTCGAGCGTTGGATAAAGCACAGTCGAGGCATGATAAACCGGCGGATTGACGATGCCGAAATTCGCCTCCGGGTCGCGTCCCGCCGTCACGATCACCGTATCCTGCTTCTTCTTCGTCATTCGTTCCGCCGTGCTCGATATCTGGGTCGCGTTCTGCGCATTTAAGGGTAAAACCGGGGGCGAGGCAAAAGGAGGGGGCCTCGCGATCCAGGGGGGTTGCTCCAAAGGGTGTGGCGGGTAGTCTCATCGAATCGCAAACAGGCAGGCATCGGCTCCCGAAAGGAGAAGAATGAAGAATCCTCTGGTCGCCCTGATCGCCGGTATTCTGATCGGCGCCGGGGGGCTTTATTTTTTCCTGCCCTACGATCCGCTCACTCTTGGCGGCGGGGCGGCGCAGGTTTCGTCCGGAGCGGCGGGCGACGGCGCCGAACGCGCCTCTGCCGGCGAGACGCTGAGGCGGGTCCGCAATCGCGGCTTTGTCCAGTGCGGCGTGAGCCAGGGGTTGCCCGGCTTCTCAAGTCCCGATGAGCGTGGCAACTGGTCCGGCATCGACGTCGACTTCTGCCGCGCGCTTGCGGCGGCGATCTTCGGCGACCCGGCAAAGGTGCGCTTCCGTCCGCTCTCCGCGAAGGACCGTTTCACCGCCCTTCAGTCTGGCGAAATCGACATTCTCTCGCGTAACACGACATGGACGATGTCGCGCGACACGCAGCTCGGTTTCGATTTCATCGGCGTGACCTATTACGACGGGCAGTCTTTCATGGTCCGCAAGGCGGCGGGCATCAAGAGCGCCAGGGATCTCGCGGGCGGAACCATCTGCACCGAGACGGGCACGACGACCGAGCTCAATCTCGCCGACTATTTCCGCAGCCGGGGCCTCAGCTACAAGGTTCTTTCGTTCGAAAAGAACGAGGAAGCGCTGGTTGCCTACGACCGGGGCCGTTGCGATGCCTATACGACCGATGCGTCCGGCCTTTATGCACAGCGTTTGAAGCTGACCGACGCCGACGCCAACATGGTGCTCGACGATGTGATCTCCAAGGAGCCGCTCGGGCCCGCCGTGCGGCAGGGCGATCCTCAGTGGGAGGACATTGCGCGCTGGACGCTCAACGCCCTGCTCAATGCGGAGGAGCTCGGCATTACCTCCGACAATGTCGACGAGATGCTCGAAAGCGGCAATCCGCGCGTGAGGCGGCTCCTCGGACGTGAAGGCGCCTATGGAGAGGCGGTTGGCCTCAGGCCCGATTGGGCGGCTTACGCGATCCGTGCCGTGGGCAATTACGGGCAGATGTTCGAGCGCAATGTCGGCACGGAAACACCGCTCGGCATCAAGCGCGGGCTCAATGCGTTGTGGTCGGATGGCGGTGTGCAATATGCGCCGCCGGTCCGGTAGGCGCATGAGCCGGGGGCAGGGGCATAAAAGAGGTGGAAGCGCGGTGACGCCGATCGGCTGGAACAATCCGCGCGTCCGCTCCTTCGTCTACCAGGCTTCCGTACTAGCCGCCGTCATCGCCATCGTCTGGTTCTTCGCAGCGACGGCGCAGGAGAACCTTCAGCGGCTCAACATTTCGTCTGGCTTTGGATTTCTCGACAACACGGCCGGCTTCGGGATCATCCAGACGCTGATCCCCTATAGCGAACAGGCGAGTTATGGCCGTGCCTTTCTCGTCGGCCTTCTCAACACGCTCGTCGTTGCTGTCATCGGCATCGTGTTTGCGACGCTGTTCGGCTTCCTCATCGGCGTTCTGCGCCTCTCGAACAATTGGCTGATCGCGAAGCTTGCCGCCGCTTATGTCGAGGTGATGCGCAACATCCCGCTGCTGCTGCATCTCTTCTTCTGGTACTTCGCGGTCCTGCGCCCGCTGCCGGGACCGTCGGAGAGTCTCGAGCCGCTGCCGGGCGTGCTGCTGAACAATCGCGGGCTTATCCTGCCGGCGCCGGTCTTCGACGCCGGCGCGGTTGCCTTTTTCACCGCCGTCGCCGCGGCTGTGGCGGCGGGTATTTTTCTCGTCGTTTGGGCAAGGCGGCGCCAGCGGGCGACGGGGAAACGGTTTCCGGCGTGGCGGTGCGCCGCCGCTCTCGTCGTGCTGCTGCCCGCGCTCACCTGGTTCATCGCCGGCGCGCCGTTCCATCTCGATTTCGCGGTCGCGACCGCCTTCGACTATTCGGGTGGCATGCGCCTTCTGCCTGAATTCGTCGCTCTCGTTCTCGGTCTCACGCTCTACACCGCGGCCTTCATCGGCGAGATCGTCAGGGCTGGCATCCAGTCCGTCGGCAAAGGGCAGCGCGAGGCCGCCGCGTCTCTCGGTCTCAGGGAAGGAACGACACTCCGCCTTGTCATCATCCCTCAGGCGCTGCGCCTCATCATACCGCCGCTGACCAGCCAGATACTCAACCTCACGAAAAACTCGTCGCTTGCCGTCGCCATTGCCTATCCGGACCTTGTGGCGGTTTTTTCCGGCACGGTGCTCAACCAGACCGGTCAGGCGATCGAGGTCATCGCGATCACCATGGCTGTCTATCTCACGCTCAGCCTCATCACCTCGCTTGCCATGAACTGGTACAACGCGCGCATCGCGCTGAAGGAGCGCTGACGCATGGCAATGGAAGATGTGACAGGCCGTCCGCCGCCCAAGAGCCAGATGCGCGCTTCTCCCGTCGTCTGGGCGCGGCGCAATCTGTTTTCGAGCGTGGGCAACACTGTCCTCACGCTCGCCTGCCTTTATCTGCTCTGGCTCGCGGTACCGCCGGTTCTGGATTTCACGATCTTCAGCGCCGTCTGGAGCGGCACGACGCGGGACGCCTGCCTTGGGCCGGACAAGGGCGCCTGCTGGCCGTTCATCCGGGCGAATATCGGCCAGTTCGTCTACGGCCGTTATCCAGCGGATGAGATATGGCGTGTCAATGTCGTGTTCGGGCTCGGTGCCGTGGCGCTGGTGCCTGCGCTCATTCCGTCGGCGCCCGCCAAGCGGTTCAATCTGATCTTCCTGCTGGTGATCTATCCGCTCATCGCGCTGGTTCTGCTCGCGGGCGACCGGCCGGGGCTGCGCCCGGTGCCGACAAGCGAGTGGGGCGGTCTTCTCGTCACGCTCGTCGTCGCGTTGACGGGCATCGTCGTCTCATTGCCGCTCGGTATCGTTCTCGCGCTCGGCCGCCGTTCTTCCATGCCCGCGATCCGGATGCTCTCGGTCATCTTCATTGAGTTCTGGCGCGGTGTGCCGCTCATCACCGTGCTCTTCATGGCGAGCGTCATGCTGCCGCTCTTCCTGCCGGAGGGCATGAGCCCGGACAATCTGCTGCGATGCCTTGTCGGCGTTGCGCTTTTCTCATCGGCCTATATGGCGGAGGTCGTTCGCGGCGGTTTGCAGGCGATTCCCGCCGGGCAATACGAAGCTGCGCGTGCGCTCGGCCTCAGCTACTGGCGCACGATGGGCCTCGTGGTTCTGCCGCAGGCGCTTCGTCATGTCATCCCCGGCATCGTCAACACCTTCATCGGTCTCTTCAAGGACACGACGCTGGTGCTGATCGTCGGCATCTTCGACCTCCTGGGGCAGGTGCGCGCTCAGCTCAGCGACCCGTCATGGACAGTGCCGCAGGGTGCGCTCACCGCCTATATTTTTGCGGCGCTGGTCTACTGGGTCTTCTGCTTCGGGATGTCGCAATATTCGAACTTCATGGAACGCCGCCTCAATACGGCACGCGAGCGTTAGGAGAGATCATGTCCGAGGGAAACGCAGCGCCGAAAGAAACGCCCGGGATGAGAATCTCCGACAAGGTGATGATCGAGATGAAGGGCGTGAACAAGTGGTTCGGTGATTTCCATGTGCTGAAGGACATCGATCTCACGGTGAAGGAGGGCGAGCGCATTGTCATCGCCGGGCCTTCAGGCTCGGGAAAATCGACCCTCATTCGCTGCATCAACCGACTGGAACCGCATGACGAAGGCAGCATCGTCATCGACGGCATCGAGCTTACCGAAGACCTGAAGCGCATCGACGAGGTGCGGCGCGAAGTCGGCATGGTGTTCCAGCAGTTCAACCTGTTCCCGCACATGACCGTGCTGGAGAACTGCACGCTGGCGCCGCTCTGGGTCCGCAAGATGCCGGAAGCGGAAGCACGCGATCTCGCCATGAGTTATCTGGAGCGCGTGCGCATTCCCGAGCAGGCAAACAAGTATCCGGGCCAGCTCTCGGGTGGCCAGCAGCAGCGCGTTGCGATCGCGCGGGCGCTCTGCATGAACCCCAGGATCATGCTCTTCGACGAGCCGACCTCGGCGCTCGATCCCGAAATGATCAAGGAAGTGCTCGACGTCATGGTCGAGCTCGCGCGGGAAGGCATGACCATGCTTTGCGTGACGCATGAGATGGGCTTTGCGCGCGAGGTCGCGAACCGCGTCGTTTTCATGGATGGCGGAGAGATCATCGAGGAGGCACCGCCCGAGGCATTTTTCAGCGCGCCGAAAAATTCGCGCACGAAGGAGTTCCTGGCGCAGATACTCGCGCACTGAGCACTCGCTCAGTCCAGCTCCTCCAGCTCCACCTCTTCCTGCGCATAGGGCGTGAACCCCATGCGTTGATACATCGGCAGCGCGCGCGGGTGATCGAGCGTGCAGGTCTGGACGATGAGGCGGTTGATCTCCCGCGACCAGGCCATCGTGATCGCTTCGCGCAGAAGGAAGCTGCCGATGCCCGATCCAACCTGCTCGGGGATCAGGCCGAGGAAGGAGAGCTCGGCGCGGGGGAGCGAGCGGAAATCGAGTTCGAAATAACCCGCCGGCGAGCCGTTGCAATAGAGCACGTAGATTTCAACGTCGGGGTGCTGGACGATGCTGGCAAGCACCTTGTCCGACAACCGCTTGCGATTCACCCAGACATAATCCCGGCCGACGGCGTCGTAGAGATAGCGGTAGAAGTGAACTGGCGGGTTCTCCGCGCGCATCAGCGCGTATTTGCCCGGCGGGTGCGGGGCAGGGGGCAGACGCGGCGGCGCAGTCATTTCAAGGTGGGTAACGATCGTCTTGTGCTTCTTTCCCATCCCCGCAGCCCGCCTCCCTTTCAGGCCTCGACGGGCATCTCGACGCAAGCGCCCCATTCCGCCCATGAGCCATCATAGACGGGAACCTGGGGTTTGCCGAGAACGGCGAGACCGAGTGCGAGAATGGAGGCCGTGACGCCGGAGCCGCAAGTCGTGACGACCGGATGGTTGAGATCGACGCCCGCTTCCTCGAAGAGTCTTTTCAATTCCCCGGGCTTCTTCATGGTGCCGTCATCCGCGACAAGCTTGTTTGCGGGGAGGTTCAGGCTGCCGGGAATATGTCCGCCGCGAAGGCCCGGACGGGGCTCCGGCTCCGTGCCGTTGAAGCGTCCGGTGCTGCGGGCGTCGAGAACCTGCTCGGTGCAGGTGTCGATATTGTGGAGCATCGCCTCCCGGTCGCGGATCAGGCCGGTATTGCGGCGCGCGGTGAAGTGGCGAGCCGATGCGCGAGGCCGCATGTCGTCCAGCGGGCGGCCTTCCGCCTTCCACTTCTTCAGGCCGCCGTCGAGCACGGTCACATCGTCGTGTCCCATGACGCGGAACATCCACCAGACGCGCGCCGCGCTGAACAGCCCCGCGCCGTCATAGACGACGATGCGGTTGCCGTCGCCAAGGCCCATGGCGCGAACGCGCGAGGAGAATTTCTCCGGGCTCGGCAGCATATGTGGGAACGGGCTGTCGAGATCGCAGATCTCGTCGATGTCGAAGAAGACGGCGCCGGGAATATGCTCGCGCTCATATTCGGCGCGGGCGTCCCGCTGCATTTGCGGCAGATACCACGAAGCGTCGACCACGCGAACGTCCGGTGCATCGAGATGCTTCGCCAGCCATTCGGTCGTCGCAAGGGGGGAGGTGGCCTCGTACATGTCTCTCGTTCCGTCTTCCCGCTAGAGCCAGTCCGGCGCCGGCAGGTTCTTTTCCTTCAGGAAAGCGGGATTGAAAAGCTTGCTCTGATAGCGCGTGCCGTAATCGCAAAGCACGGTGACGATAGTATGACCGGGGCCCATTTCCTTCGCGAGGCGAATTGCCCCTGCGACATTGATACCACTCGAGCCACCGAGGCAGAGGCCCTCTTCCTTCAGCAAGTTGAAGACGACCGGCAGCGCTTCCTCGTCCGGAATCTGGAATGCCCGGTCGATGGGCGCATCCACGAGATTGGCCGTGATGCGGCCCTGGCCGATGCCTTCCGTGATCGAGCTGCCTTCGGCTTTCAGCTCGCCATGTTTGTAGTAGTGGTAGAGCGCGGCGCCCATCGGGTCGGCAATGCCGATCTGAACATTCCCGTTGCGCTCCTTCAGCGCCATGCCGATGCCGGCGAGCGTGCCGCCCGTGCCGACGGCGCAGATGAAGCCGTCCACCTTGCCGTCCGTCTGCGCCCAGATTTCGGGCCCGGTCGTTTCGATATGCGCCTGCCTGTTCGCGACATTGTCGAACTGGTTTGCCCAGATCGCGCCGTTCGGTTCCTTTGCCGCAAGCTCCTCGGCGAGGCGGCCCGAATATTTCACGTAGTTGTTCGGGTCCTTGTAGGGCACTGCCGGAACCTCGATGAGTTCCGCGCCGCAGAGCCGCAGCATGTCCTTCTTCTCCTGCGACTGCGTTTCGGGAATCACGATCACCGAGCGGAAGCCGAGTGCATTGCCGACAAGGGCGAGGCCGATGCCGGTATTCCCCGCCGTTCCTTCCACGATGACGCCGCCGGGCCTCAGCGCGCCGCGCTTCACCGCATCGTTGATGATGTAGAGGGCGGCGCGGTCTTTCACAGACTGCCCGGGATTCAGGAATTCGGCCTTGCCGAGAATCTCGCAGCCGGTTTCCTCCGATGCGCGCCTCAGGCGCAGCAAGGGCGTGTTGCCGATCGAGTCGACGAGGCCGTTCTTGATATCCATGATGCGATTTTCGTTGTCTGTTTCTGGATCGGTTGGCAGGCGGGACGCACTGGAACATACGGAGGGGGTGCGCCCGGTTCAAGGCGCCAGAGCAAAAACCAGCTGTTCAACTGATCTGGGACTTGTTCAGCACAAGCCATTGAACAAGAAGGATTGTTTTTGTGTCGCGGATGCGCCCGTCCTGCGTGGCGGCATAGGCCTCGGCAAGCGGCACCACGACGGCGCGGATATCCTCATGCTCATGGGCAAGGCCGTGAATGCCGCCCACGCCCTTGAGCGAGGCGACGCCGGCGAAGAGGTGGGCCCGCTCGCCATAGCCGCCCGGCGAGGACCAGACGGTCGGCAAGGGGTGAAGTGTCTTGAGTTCGCAGTCTGCTTCTTCCACCGCCTCGCGCCGCGCGACGTCCTCCGGCTCCTCGTCTTTTTCCCGGACGCCCGCAACCGCCTCGAAGAGCCAGGTCGCCTCGCCCCAGACGAGCCCGCAGGTCCGGAACTGCTCGATCAGCACCACGGCGTCGAGCGCGGGGTCGTAGGGCAGCACGTTCACGGCTTCGCCAATCGTGTAGACATCGCGCGTGATCTCGTCCGACCATTCGCCGTCGAAGCGTTTGTGACGGAGAACGAAGCGTTCGAGTTTCCCCCAGCCCCTGCCGATGATGTCGCGCGAGCGAAGGTCGATGTCGGCAAGGCTGCGCGGCGTCGGGACGAGACGGGATTCCATGTGCTGCTCCGGTTGGTGGCGGGCGAGCTTAACAGCCGCCGCCACGCATCGCTATTGCCGGGCGAGCGTCACCTGCGTCACGTCGATATTGCCTGAGCGGAAGCCGGCTTCGCAGTAGGAGAAATAATACTCCCACATGCGGCGAAAGCGTTCGTCGAACCCT
>JACIYQ010000039.1 GCA_014359855.1 Parvibaculum sp. | reverse complement strand
ATGTGCCCCTGGCCGCGCATTCAGGGCGCGATGTTCGACGAGGAATCGCTCCTCGTCAGCTACAAGGAAGATCGCGGCGAGGCGCGCGGCCCGCACAAGAAGGGCGCGAGCTGGGAAGGACGCGGCGATTGCATCGACTGCGGACAATGCGTCGCCGCCTGCCCCATGGGCATCGACATCCGCGACGGCATGCAGCTCGAATGCATTCAGTGTGCGCTGTGCATCGATGCCTGCGACGAGATCATGGACCGGGTGGAGCGTCCCCGCGGCCTCATCGCCTATGACACTTTCCGCAACCAGGAGCGCCGCCGCGCGGGCGAGACGCCCCGGCTCAACATCTGGCGGCCGCGCACGATCCTTTATTCCGCGGTGCTGGCGCTCGTCGCCGCAATCATGCTCGTGGCGCTCAGCAACCGCACGACGCTCGACGTCAGCGTGCTCGCCGACCGCAACCCGCTCTTCGTGCGGCTGTCCGACGGTTCGATCCGCAACGGCTATCAGGTCAAGATCGTCAACAAGGAGCATTCCGAGCGCATTTTCCGCGTCTCGATCGACGGCCTCGAAGGCGCTATCCTGACCCGGCCGGCGCTCGCGGGCGAAGGCACGGCAACGGTTATCGTCGAAGCCGACAAGCTGGAAAACGCCCGCTTCTTCGTCAGCCTGCCCGCCGATCTCGCAGCGGCGATCAAAGGCGGCGAGGCGGATTTCGACTTCGTGGTTACCGATACAGAGAGCGGCAAGATCGCGACAAGGGCGACAACCTTCCGGGGACCTGGAAAATGAGCATCGAAAACAGCGACTACCGGCCATCGGAGCGCTTCGGCAAGATCACCGGCAGGCATGTGCTGACGGGCTTCGTCCTCTTCTTTGCTGTCGTCTTCGGCGCGAACGGGCTCATGGTCTATGGCGCGCTGTCGACATTCGACGGTGTGGAGAAAGAAGGCGCCTATCAGAAAGGCCGCGCCTATAATGACGTGCTCGAACGCATGGAAGCGCAGCGCCAGCTCGGCTGGACGGCGGCAATCGCGGCCGATCCCCTCCCCGGCGCCGACAACCGCACGGCGCTCAACGTCTCTTTCGCCGACGCAGGCGGCACACCCGTTTCCGGGCTCACTGTGCAGGGCACCTTCTGGCGCCCCGTCGTCTCCGGCGAGGACGCCCGCATGAAACTCGTTGAAACGGCGCCCGGCCGCTACGAAGGCGTCTTCGATCTCAAACACGCAGGCAACTGGCTTGTGCGCATTGCGGCGAGCGGCACGAAGGGCGAAACCTTCGTCGAGGAAAAGCGCGTCGTCATACGCGACTGAGGAACCAATGAGCGAAGCCACGACAACGCAGGAGAGACCGGGTATCGACCCCGATCTTTTCGTGCGCAAGACCGAAGAAGGTCTTTCCCGCCTCGACCTCGTGGTCGCCGGCATGCATTGCGCGGGCTGCCTGCGCAAGGTGGAAGGCGCGCTGAAAGGACTTGGCGGCGTCGAATATGCGCGCGCCAACCTTTCGACAAAGCGCGTCGCGGTGCGCTGGGACCCGGCGCGCCTCAAGGCAAGCGCGGTCATCCGCGCGCTTGCCGATACCGGCTTCACCGCCGTTCCCTTCGATCCGAAACTCATCGGCACGCTCGACGACCGCGAAAGCCGCTCGCTCCTGAAAGCGCTGGGCGTCGCGGGCTTCGCCGCCGCCAACGTCATGCTCGTCTCGGTCTCCGTCTGGTCCGGCCTCGTATCCGACATGG
>JACIYQ010000389.1 GCA_014359855.1 Parvibaculum sp. | reverse complement strand
ACGCCCGATGCCGTCAGGATCGATCCCGATCTTCCGGAAATCCTGCTGAGCCTCATGGACAGCCTGGGCGGCGCGGTGGCGTTGATTTCAGGACGGACGCTCGGTGAACTCGACAGAATGACGGGATTGACGCTGCCGGGCGCTGGTGTGCACGGGCTCGAACTGCGTGAACGCCAGGGGATGGCACCTCACCTGCCGGATGAGTCCGGCGAGATCGGCAAGATCGCGGCAAGGCTTGCACCGCTCGTGCAGGACGATCCCCGCTTGATCCTTGAAGTGAAACCCGGCGCGCTTGCGCTCCATTACAGGCGTGCGCCGGAGCGCGAAGAGGAATGCAGGGAGGCGATGAAGGAAGCGCTTGCCTTGGCCTTGGGGCTGGCGCTCATGGAGGGCAAGATGGTGCTTGAGGTGAAGCCGGGTCACATCGACAAGGGGCATGCGATCGAAAAACTCATGTCCCTGCCCCCCTTTATGGGACGCATACCCGTCTTCGCGGGCGACGATCGCACGGATGAGGACGGCTTTGGGGTCGTCAATGCGCTCAAAGGCGTTACGATCAAGATCGGTGACGGAGAAACGAAGGCCGCGCATCGTCTGCCCTCCGTCGAAGATTTCGTGGCCTGGCTCAAACAGACGGCCTCGTCGTTGAGCGGCGATGGCTGAGATATCTTGAGGAAGGAGGAAGTTTGTCGTCGCTTGATCTTGGAGTCGTGGGAAACGGCACTTATGGCGCGCTGATCGACAAATGGGCCCGCATCGTCTGGTGCTGCCTGCCCCGTTTCGATGGCGACCCGGTCTTCTACAGCCTGCTCAACGGCAATGGTGCAGAGGAGGGCGATGGCGCCCGCGGCTACTGGGGCATAGAACTGGAAGGCGCCACCTCCACCCGGCAGTACTACCGTCACAACACCGCGATACTCGTTACGGAAGTGACCGATCGCGACGGCAACACGATAGAGATCACCGATTTCGCGCCGCGCTTCACCCAGCGCGAGCGGATTTTCCAGCCGATGACGATGGTGCGCCGCGTGCGGCCTGTCCAAGGCACGCCGCGCATCCGCGTTCGTATCCGTCCCGGCTTCAACTATGGCGCGGAGGAGCCGACGGTCACGCGCGGCAGCAATCACGTCCGTTATGTTCGCAGCGGTCTCGCCCTCCGGCTCACCACGAATGCGCCTGTGACTTACCTTCTCGATGAGACCGTATTCAATCTCACCAGTCCGTTGAGCTTCATCCTTGGTCCCGACGAAACCCTCATCTGGGGCATCGAGGAAACAGCGCGCCAGTTCGAGGAGCGGACGGAGGATTATTGGCGGAAATGGGTTCGCCGCCTCGCGCTGCCGCTCGAATGGCAGCAGGCGGTGATCCGTGCCGCCATCACGTTGAAGCTGTGCTGCTACGAGGAAACGGGCGCCATCGTCGCCGCGCTCACGACGAGCGTCCCCGAAGCGGCGAACACGGAACGCAACTGGGATTACCGCTTCTGCTGGTTGCGCGATGCCTTCTTCGTCGTTCGAGCGCTCAACTCGCTCGCAGAGGTGGAGACGATGGAGAATTATCTCCGCTATCTCGGCAACATCGTCGGAACGGCGCGGGACGGCCATCTGCAGCCCGTCTACGGCATCGGCCTGGAAACGCATTTGACGGAGTCCCTGGTCGATACGCTGAAGGGATATCGCGGCATGGGCCCCGTGCGCCGGGGCAACCAGGCCTATGAGCATTTCCAGCACGACGTCTATGGCAACGTGATCCTCGCCGCCGCGCAGTCTTTCTTCGACGAGCGTCTGCTGCAGCAGCCGTCAAAAGCGGATTTCGAACGCTATGAGAAGGTCGGTGAGCGGGCCTATGCCATGTACAATCAGCCGGACGCGGGCATGTGGGAGCTGCGCACGCGCGCGCATGTCCACACCTCGTCGAGCCTCATGTGCTGGGCGGCCTGCGACAGGCTCGCGCGTATCGCGGAGCAACTCGGCCTTCAGGAGCGTTCGCGCCACTGGCGCCGGCTCGCCGGCGAAGTGCATGCGGCGATCTGCAAGTACGCATGGAGCGAGGAAATGGGCGCTTTCGCGGAGAGCTTCGAGGGCGCCGGCCTCGACGCGGGGCTTCTGCTGATGACGGAAGTGAATTTCCTGAAGCCTTCCGACCCACGTTTCCAGTCGACGCTCGCTGCGGTCGAGAAAGCGCTCCTGCGTGGGAACCATATGTTCCGGTACGCCACGGAAGACGACTTCGGCATGCCGCGGAACGCATTCAACATCTGCACGTTCTGGTATATCGATGCTCTCGCGCGCGTCGGACGAACGGACGAAGCACGCGACATTTTCGAGTCCATCCTCGCCTGCCGAAACAGTCTCGGCCTGCTCTCCGAAGACACCGACCCGGCGACGGGCGAGCTGTGGGGGAACTTTCCCCAGACCTATTCTCTTGTAGGCATAATCAATGCGGCAATGCGCTTGAGCCGGAAGTGGGAAGAGCAGATATGAGCCGTCTCGTCGTCGTTTCCAACCGTGTCGGTCCCGTGAAGGATGCCGCGCGGGCAGGCGGCCTCGCCGTGGCGCTTGTCGATGCGCTGAAATCGAGCGGCGGTCTCTGGTACGGATGGAGCGGCAAGGTCGACGAGCATGGTCAGGACCGCGCGAAGATCGAAGATGTGGGAAGTCTGAGGCTCGCGACGGTCGACCTCAGCACCGAGGAACACGAGGAATATTACAACGGCTTCGCCAACCGCTGTCTCTGGCCGCTCTTCCACTACCGCATCGATCTGACAGCCTTCGATCGCCGCTATTACGAGGGCTACCGGCGCGTCAACGCGAAGTTTGCGCGCGTGCTTCATCCGCTGCTGAAGCCGGACGACACGATCTGGGTGCACGACTATCATTTTCTTGCTTTCGGCAATGAGCTGCGTCACATGGGCGCCGAACAGCCGATCGGCTTCTTCCTGCACATTCCCTTTCCCGCGCGCGAAGTGCTGGCTGCGCTCCCTCACCACGATGCGATGGTGCGCGGGCTCTTCGCTTATGATGTGCTCGGGTTTCAGACGGAGCGCGACTGCGAGCGCTTCCGCGACTACGTCGTTCGTGAAGCTCAGGGACGGGCGGAAGGCGACAAGCTGCACTGCTTCGGCCGCACCGTCACCGTGCGGGCCTTTCCTATCGGCGTCGACACGGAAGGCTTCGCGCGCATGGCTGCGACCGACAAGGACGCGCGCAAGCAGTACGGCAAGGCGACGAGTTCTCTCAATGGCCGTACGCAGATCGTCGGCGTCGACCGGCTCGACTATACGAAAGGCATCGCGGAACGGTTCCGCGCCTATGAGCGCCTGCTGGAGGATTATCCCGAGGCGCGGCGTCAGGTCTCCTATCTCCAGATCGCAGCGACGTCGCGCGGCGATGTGCAGGAATACCGTGAGATGCGCGAGGAGCTCGATGGGCTTTCCGGTCACATCAACGGAGCTTATGGCGAGTTCGACTGGACGCCGCTACGCTATCTGAACAGGCCCGTTGCTCGCCGCTCGCTGTCGGGTCTCTACCGCGCGAGCAAGATCGGTCTCGTCACGCCACTGCGCGACGGCATGAACCTCGTTGCGAAGGAATATGTCGCGGCGCAGGATCCAGAAGATCCTGGTGTCCTCGTCCTCTCGCGTTTCGCGGGCGCGTCCTATCAGATGCAGGAGGCGATCATCGTGAACCCCTATGACATCAAGGGGGTGGCGGATGCATTGCAGATTGCGCGATACATGAGCCTGCAGGAGAGACGCGAGCGCTTCGAGGCTTTGATGGCGCGCCTCAAAAGGGAAGATGTCGCGCACTGGCGCGATGAATTCCTGGAAGCGCTATCGAGCGTATCGCATGAGCGTGCAGCAGGGTCCGGAGCAGGGGGAAACTAGCGAAAATGGGTGGGGCGGACGAAGGCTCTCTTCTCGTCGCAGATATCGGTGGCACGAACGCGCGCTTTGCACTGGCGAAGGAGAGTGGCGGGCGCATCGGCGTGGCGCCGCCCACGATCTATCGGACGGCGGACTTTCCGGCTCTTGAAGCAGCGCTCGGATATTTCCTCGACGAGGCGGGCCATCCGCGCATTACGGGCGTCGCGGCTTGTGCGGCAGGCCCCGTTGAAGGCAGGGGCACCGGCACGCATATCGCCATGACGAATTGCCCGTGGGATGTGACGGCCGGTACGCTGAGCGCGGTGACAGGGGCCGCGAGGCCGCAACTGATGAATGATTTCGCTGCGCTGGCGCTCTCCATTCCGGGTCTCAAGACATCGGAACTCTCGCCCGTCGGACTCGAGCGGATGCCTGTCGCCGGAGAGCCGGTCGGTCTGATCGGCGCCGGAACGGGGCTCGGTGTCGCCTCGCTCGTCTTCGATGCGGGCCGTGAAATTGCCGTGCCGGGTGAAGGCGGTCATGTCGATCTTGCGGCGGGCAACGATCGTGAGGCGGCGGTGATCGCGCATCTGCGCGCGCGTTTCGGTCATGTCTCGGCGGAGCGGGTGCTTTCGGGCCCCGGCCTCGTCACGCTTTATGGGGCGCTGGCCTCCCTCTCTGGCAAGGCGGCCGATCCCGCGCTCACGCCGTCTGGAATCGCCGAGCGCGCGCGGCGCGGCACATGCGACATCGCTTCGGAAACGGTGCAGCTCTTTTGCGGCTGGCTCGGTGCCGTCGCGGGAGATCTGGCGCTCACCATCGGCGCGCGCGGCGGCATCTATATCGGCGGGGGCATTGTGCCGGGCTGGCTCACCGGCGGACCCGGCCTCTTCAGCGAGGACATTTTCCGTGCGCGCTTCGAGGCAAAAGGCCGCTTCAACGCCTGGCTCTCGCGCATCCCCGTCCACGTGATCCGCCGCGAAGACGCGGCACTGCTCGGTCTCGCCCGTGCGGCGCGAAACGCCTAGCGTTCTCCGGTAATCACATTTCCGTCGCGCCGGGGGTCGGCGCCGCCATCGAGCCCCTCAGGCGTTACGAGAATGCCGTGCAGCCCGCTCATCAGCGGCACCGCCTTAACCTCGTGCCCAAGTTGGACGAGTTCCGGCGCCATCTGCTCGAGCGGGGTGCCTTCCTCAATTTCGAGCGATCCGTTCCGGTCGACGAAGCGCGGCAGGCCGATTGCCGCCGTCATGTCCATGTCCCAATCGATCATCGCGATCAGCGTCTGCGTCACATAGCCGATGATGCGGCTGCCGCCGGGCGAGCCGATGGCGGCGTGGAAGTTTCCGTCCTTATTGAAGACGATGACGGGTGTCATGGAAGAGCGCGGGCGCTTGCCCGGCGCAACGGCGTTCGCCACGGGCTTCCCGTCTTCCTCCGGCGCGAAGGAGAAATCGGTAAGTTGATTGTTGAGCATCATGCCCGCGGCCATGAGGTGCGAACCGAACGGCCCTTCGACCGACGTCGTCATCGACACGACATTTCCGTCGCCGTCGAGAATGCTGAAATGGCTTGTGGAGGGCTTGTCGACCGGGCGGTTGAGGCCCCGGTCCATCGCGCGCCGGTCTTTGAGTTCGCCCGCCTTCGCCTTCTTCATCGAAAGGCTTGCGTCGATCTCGTTCGCGCGGGCCTCGAGATAGGCGGGGTCGAGCATCGCCTCGACCGGCACATCCACGAAGTCCGGATCGCCGATATATTTGTCGCGATCCGCATAGGCGAGCTTCTCCGCCTCCGCAATGAAATGAACCGACGTGAGCGTCATCGGCCCCATGCCCTTGAGGTCGTAGTTCTGCAGAATGCCGAGAATCTGCAAGGCGGTGAGCCCGCCCGATGTGGGCGGCGGCATGGTGCAGACGCGATACTGACGATAGGGCGCGCAAATCGGGTCGCGCTTCTTCGCTTCGTAGGAAGCGAAATCCTCGAGCGACAAGGTGCCCGGCCGCATGGGCGCGTTCCGCACCGTCTCGACGATCGTCTCGGCGACGGGCCCTTCGTAGAAACCCCGCCAGCCTTCGCTTGCGATGCGCTTCAGCGTTGCCGCATAGGCCGGGTTCTTCAGCACATCGCCTTCCGCGGCGGGAATGCGCTCGCCGCTCGCGTCCAGGCGATAGAAATAATCCTGTGCCACCGGCATCTTCATGAGAACGGGATCGCGCGCAATCGCCTGCGCGAGCTTGGGCGCCACGGCAAAGCCTTCCTCGGCAAGCCGGATTGCAGGTTTGAAGAGCTCCGCCCATTCGAGGCGCCCGTGATCCTCATGCGCGAGCCAGAGCATCTTCATGACGCCGGGCGT
>JACIYQ010000388.1 GCA_014359855.1 Parvibaculum sp. | reverse complement strand
GCAAGGCGCATATCGAAAACGCTTCCATTCCGAAAATCCGCGAAAACCTGTCGCTCACCGGCGGCACGCTTGACCTGACGGTCAGCCGGACGAGCCTCACCGCGAAAGGTCCGGTCGTTCTCAACGAAGCCGCTCGCGTGGATCTGGAGTGGAAGGAAGATTTCCGGCGCGATGTGACGCCCGGATCGGTTTATCGCATGCGCGGCGAGGTGAACGATGCGGCGCGCTCGGCGGTTGGTCTCGAACTCGGTCAATTCGTTTCAGGGCCCGTGCTGGTCGACGCGACCATCATGGGAAATGGACGCAATGTGGACCGCGCCTCGGTAAAGGCCGACCTCACGGCGGCCGTGGCGAAGCTTGACGACGCCGCATGGCAAAAGGAACCGGGTGTTGCGGCAACGACGAGCTTCGACGTTTTCCTTCAGGAGGATGGCGGCTACCGCTTGAGCAATTTCTCCTTGTCGGGTGACGGCATTGCGGCAGAGGGTACGTTTACCGTCGGCAATGGTGGCCGGCTGGTTGCCGCCAACTTTCCCTCCGTCCGGCTCGGGCCCGATAATGATTTCAGCTTTGTTGCAGGGCCTGCGGAGAACGCGGCGCTTGAAATGATCCTGCGGGGTCCGCGCTTCGACGTGCGCGGCGTTCTCGGCAATCTGTTCTCTGGCAGCGGCGACGAAAGGCCGGAGCAAGATCGCGCCGAAGACGTACCTGTGCTCGAGGATGTGCCCGTTACCGACCCGGTCCGTCGCACGGCCGTTCGCGCCGACATCGGCACGGCCATCGGCAATCACGGCACGAGCTTCAACGACGTCCGCGTGGACATGGTGCAGATAGACGGCGATCTCTGGTCGATGGATGTCTCGGCAACACCGGTGGGTGGAGATCCGCTCAGTCTCACTGTTGGTCCAGACGATCAAGGCGTGCGTCGCCTGAAGATGGTGTCGAACGACGCAGGCGTCGTTTTCCGCGCGCTAGATTTCACTCGAAGCATCCGCGGCGGCAAGCTGAACGTAGACGGCGTCTACGACGAGAGCGTGGCGGGGTCGCCGTTGCGCGGCGCGCTGACGATCGACGATTTCCGGATCGTGGATGGGCCCGTGCTCGCGAACATCCTCACCCTTGGATCGCTGACCGGCATCGGCGACACGCTGCGGGGTGACGGTATTTTATTCGTTGGACTTGAAATGCCGTTCGTGATGACGAAGAACCGCATTCATCTGAAGGCCGGGCGGATGTCCGGTCCCGCCATCGGCCTTACGATGGACGGGCAGATCGACCGCGCCACCGACGTGATCGACATGGAAGGGACGCTGGTTCCCGCCTACACGATCAACTCTTTCCTCGGGAAGGTACCGTTGCTTGGGCCCCTTATTGTCGGCCGCGAAGGCGAGGGCATCTTCGCGATCACCTATAGCGTCCGCGGCCGGTCGGACGACCCCACGGTGGTCGTGAACCCGCTTTCCGCCATTGCCCCCGGTTTTCTGCGCCGTATCTTTGAATTCGGCGAGAGCATGCCTCCAGAGTCGCAAACGCCTGCCGAAAGCCCGGAAAATAATGTTCCGGCGGCGGAGGCGCCTGCTGACTCTGACCCTGCGGCGGCGCCTGCGACCCCGGAGACAGACGCCGCGGGCGCACCGGCAACGCAAAAAAATTAGGCCTCCTAAACAAATTTATATTGCGTAGTTCTACTCCGCAGATATGATTTCCCTCCGACATCGATCTCGGCTTTGGGAGGAGGGAGATACATGTCCACCAATCAGAAGATGACGACGGACGCTGCTTATGAAGCTGTCGCGCCGGACGATTTCCCGGCGGTTTTCGCTCTCGACGCGACGGCTGCGGAATAACGGAACAAGCGGCAGGCAATAGCCGCGGAACGCCAACAAAAAAGAAGAAAAAAGAGAAGAATAAGGGAGCGTTCAGGAAGAGGCCCTCTCCGGCAACGGAGAGGGCCAAATCTTTTTCACGCTTCTCAGCCCTTCGGCTTCAGCAGCACATGCTTCTTCTTGCCGAGCGAGAGCTTCACGACGCCGTTGCTTGTGAGATCGACGGTTGCGACAATCGCCTTTTCGTCCCCGATCTGCGCGTCGTTGACCCGCACCGCACCGCCCTTGATCTGGCGGCGGGCATCGCTCGTCGAGGAGCACAGACCCGCCTGGACAAGCGCATTCAGCAGGCCAAGGCCTGCGTCGAGCGATGAGGCTTCGACATCCACCGTGGGCATGTCCGCGCTGATCGCCCCTTCCTCGAAGGCGGTGCGCGCGGCGTTCGCTGCCTTTTCCGCCTCTTCGCGGCCATGCAGCATGGCCGTGGCCTCGGTGGCGAGCACCTTCTTTGCCTCGTTGATCTCGGCGCCTTCGAGTTTCTCGAGGCGGGCGATTTCATCCAGCGGCAGCTCGGTGAAGAGCTTGAGGAAGCGGCCCACATCGGCGTCTTCGGTGTTTCGCCAGTACTGCCAATAGTCGTAGGGCGAGAGCATCTCTGCGTTGAGCCAGACCGCGCCGGAGGCGGTCTTGCCCATCTTGGCACCGGAAGAAGTTGTCAGCAGCGGGCTCGTCAGCCCATAGAGCGACGAACCGTCCACGCGGCGCCCGAGTTCGATGCCGTTGACGATATTGCCCCACTGGTCCGAGCCGCCCATCTGCAGCGTGCAGCCATATTTGCGGTTCAGTTCCACGAAGTCGTAGGCCTGCAGGATCATGTAGTTGAATTCAAGGAACGAAAGATTCTGCTCGCGCTCAAGCCGGATCTTGACGCTCTCGAAGGACAGCATCCGGTTGACCGAGAAGTGCCGGCCATAATCGCGCAGGAAGTCGATGTAGCGGAGATCGTCGAGCCAGTCCCTGTTGTTCACCATCAGGGCGTCGCTCTTGCCATCTCCGAAGCTGAGGAACCTGGTGAAGACTTTTTTGATGCC
>JACIYQ010000387.1 GCA_014359855.1 Parvibaculum sp. | reverse complement strand
CACCGAGGTCAGGATATTCCGGTCGTCGTCGACCAGAGCAATGGTCGGCATTGGCCCCCGTTCCTTCTCAGCCTGGCCCCTTTGGCCGGTCTGGCCGTTCTGATCCTGCTCGTTCCGGACCTCTTGCATGACATACCCCGCTCTCAGAACGCCGCCCAGCGTGGCGATGAGGCTTAGGGTCGCTTTTGGCCCAAAATGTGGCGGCAGTATAAGCACTTGGGAGGAGCGGCGCCACGGGGACGAGCATATTCGCGGCTATTCCTCAAAGAGCGAGGCGACGTGCCGGTTTGACAGGGCCGGCGGGGAGCGCCAAAGAGAGGGAAAGGCTGCCCACACGGGCGGCGGCCGCACACAAGAGACATCGGGGGAGAGACTATCCATGCTGAAGCGCATTCTGACCGGAGCGGGCGCCCTTTTCGCGCTTCTCGCCGCCATCGTGGCCGGGCGCACACTGATGGTGCCGGCGATGGAGCTCGCACAGGCGGGCGCCGCCGGCAGCATCGACGCGGAGGGCGCCGCGCAGCATCTGGCCGAAGCCGTGCGCTTCCCGACGATCTCGTTTCAGCGTGGCGCGGACGAGGCCGATATCGCGCGCTCGGCGCAGGCCTTCGAGGACTTCCGCAACTGGATGGACGCGACTTATCCCGCTTTCCGGCAAGCGACCCGCCGCGAAATCATTGGCGGCGCCACTCTCTTTTATACATGGGAGGGAACGGACGCCTCTCTCGATCCCGTCCTTCTCATGTCGCATATCGACGTCGTGCCGATTGCTCCCGGTACGGAAGAAAAGTGGGAGCAGCCGCCTTTCGGGGGCACGATCGCGGATGGCTATGTCTGGGGACGCGGCACGATCGACAACAAGGGCTCGCTGGTCGCCATGGTGGAGGCGGCCGAGATGCTGGCCGCCGAAGGCTTCCGCCCGAGGCGCACCATCCTCTTCGCCTTCGGACATGACGAGGAAATCGGCGGCGGCGCCGGCAACAAGGCGCTGTCGGAACTGCTGCAATCGCGCGGCGTGCGGCTTCACTGGGTGAAGGACGAGGGCGGCGTGGTCGGCGAAGGGCTGTTGCCCGGCGTCAAGGCGCCGGTCGCGATGATCGGCGTGGCGGAGAAGGGCTCGATCTCGCTCGATATCGTCGCCTATTCGAAAGGCGGACATTCATCGATGCCCTCGCCCGCCGCGCAGACGGCAATCGGCCGGCTTGCCCGTGCGCTGGAGCGGATCGGGAATACGCCGTTTGAAAGCAAGGTCGATGGCGCGACGCGCGGCATGATCGAGAATCTCGCACCCGCCGTGCCGTTCCTGCAGCGCATGGTCTATGCCAATCTCTGGCTTTTCGAGCCGGTGGTGCGCGGCGTCATGGAGAAGAGCGCCTCCAGCGCGGCGCAGCTCCACACCACCATCGCCCCTACCATCGTCGGCGGCGGCAACAAGGAAAACGTGCTGCCGCCGGAGGCGCGCGCGGTGGTCAATTTCCGCATCCATCCGCGCGATACGGCGGACGGCGTGATCGCGCATGTGCGCGAGGCCATCGGCGATCCGGAAGTGAAGGTCGAGCCGCTTGAGGGGATCCGCGAGGCCTCGACCGTCTCGAATGTCGAGGGCGACGGCTACACGCTCCTTACCCGCGTGATCGGCGAGAGCTTCCCGGGCGTCATTTCCGCGCCTTATCTCGTGGCCGGTGGCACGGATTCGCGTCACTATCTTCCGATCACGGATAATGTGTTCCGCTTCATTCCGATCCGCATGGGTCCTGACGACATGGCACGCTTCCACGGCACGAATGAGCGGGTGTCGGTGGCCAATATGGGCGAAGCCGTCGCCTTCTATGTGCGGCTGATGAAAACGATGAACGAGCGGGAAGAGTAGGGTTCCGGCAACACCCAGCTCACAACCGGTCACAAGCGCGTGAGAGACAGGCCCTCGCGCTTGCGTGCCGGCACAGCAAGCTTCTATGCAGGACGGGCACCGGCGAGGCATGCCGGTGTTCGTCGAATTCGGCTGCGTGCCAGCCCCATGGAAGCCCGCTTCATGACCACCGCTCCGCAAATCCGTTTCGTCCACAGTCCCCGATCCAACACGGGCGGGGATGGCCAATGAGCGGCGCGGACATATTCCTGCTCGCGGCGGTGCTTGCGGTTGCCTATGCGAACGGCGCCAATGACAGCTTCAAGGGCGTTGCCACGCTTTATGGCGGCGGTGCCGCGAGCTACCGGACGGCGCTCGCATGGGGCATAGGAACGACGCTTGCTGGCTCGCTCCTCGCCGCCGTCCTTGCGGAAGGTTTGATCAAGGCTTTCAGCGGCGCCGGTCTCGTCCCCAACGAGGTGCTGGCCGATCCTGCCTTCATTACCGCTGTGGCGCTGGGCGCCGCGCTGACCGTTTTCGCGGCCGCGCTGACGGGCATTCCGATTTCGACCACACATGCGCTGACCGGCGCGCTGGCCGGGGCGGGGCTCCTGGCGGCAGGGCGCGAGCTCAATCTGCGAGCGCTCGGAGGAACTTTCTTCCTGCCGCTGGCGCTGAGCCCACTTCTGGCGACGATGCTTGTGGCGACGCTCTATCCGGCGTTTCGCCGGCTCACCGCGCGGTTCGGCCTGACGCAGACGAGCTGTATCTGCATCGGCACGATGCAGACCGTGAGCGTGAGCGAGGGCGCCATGGTGCTCCGCCAGCAGGTCGCATTCGCGGGCGAGACGGCAGATTGTCCGCCCACCTCCCCCGATGCGTTCTGGAAATTCGACATCGCACCGATCCTGCGCCGGGTGCATTTCGTCAGCGCGGGCGCCGTGAGCTTCGCGCGGGGGGTGAACGACACACCCAAGATCGTCGGCATTGCGCTTGCCGCTCATGCGTTCGACCTCGAGACGAGCCTGATCGCCATTGCGCTCGTCATGGCGCTGGGCGGTCTCCTCCATTCCGGCAGGATCGCGCGCACGATGTCGACCCGCATCCTGCCGTTCAACGAGGCGGAGGGGACGCTCGCCAATCTCGTGACGAGCGGGCTCGTGATTTCCGCCTCGACTTTCGGGCTGCCGGTTTCCACGACACATGTGTCGGTGGGAGGGTTGTTCGGCCTCGGCGCCGCCAAGGGCAAGATGCACTGGGGCGTGGCGGGAGGCATCGCGCTCTCCTGGCTGTTGACGCTTCCGGTCGCCCTGGCGGCCTCGGCGTTCGTCTATTTCCTCATCGGCTGACGCAACGCCGGGGCGGCGGAACCGGCGCCTCCATGCGTTAACCCTGCCCCTTTTCCGCACATTTCAGCCCTTTTATGAGGCAGCGGGACGCATCGCCGCATCGGTTGCAAGTCTTTTGTAAAGCGGTTGCGCCCTTCGGGGCCGGGAACTATGTTGACGCCGATTTTCCGAGGCGCCCGCGGGCCCGTCCGACAAGGACGTGGCCCCGCTTTTGCTTCGTTTCAGGCGAGGTTTCGCCGCCGGCCAGCTCGATCCCGCGGGAAAGACGCGACCGTGATAAAGTTCGGCCCCGGCCGCGCAAGGCCCCGGGGCGGCGT
>JACIYQ010000386.1 GCA_014359855.1 Parvibaculum sp. | reverse complement strand
AAACAGCGCGTCGCGATTGCGCGGACGATCCTGAAGAATCCGCCGCTCCTTCTGCTGGACGAGGCGACGTCGGCGCTGGACACGCATACCGAGAAGGACATCCAGACGGCCTTGAGGCGGATATCGCAGAACCGTACGACGCTGGTCATCGCGCACCGTCTTTCGACGGTCGTGGATGCGGATGAGATCCTGGTTCTCGATCACGGACGGGTGGTGGAACGTGGCCACCACGAGGAGCTTCTGGCGCTGGGCGGTGCCTATGCCGCCATGTGGAACCGTCAGCGCGAGACGGAGGAGAAGGGTGCCGGCGAGGCGCGGCAGTTTGCCGCGAACGGGGAAAGCGGGGCGCCGGAAGAGCGCGGATTGGCGCCCGCCGCCGCCGATCCCGGATTTGCTTAACCCGGGCCTTGTGCCGGGTTACACTCCGCTGAAATCACAGCCCGGCGACTGCGGGTAACAAGAGGCCGAGACAAGTTCTATGGACAGCATTACTTCGATCCTGACGCCCATACATCGCGAAGGACACCGCTGGGTGCTCATTTTCGCCGCGGTCACCATCGTGCTTTTCCTGATCTGGAATCCGCTCGGATGGATTGGCGTCATCCTGACGCTCTGGTGTCTCTATTTTTTCCGCGATCCGGACCGCGTCACCCCATCCCGGGAAGGCCTCGTCATCAGTCCGGCCGACGGCGTCGTGAACATGATCACCGAAGCCTCTCCGCCGGAGGAACTTGGCCTTGGCGATATGACGCGCACGCGAGTCAGCATCTTCATGAACGTCTTCAATTGCCATGTGAACCGTTCTCCCATTGCGGGCAAGGTGAAGCGTGTGGCTTATCGGCCGGGTCTCTTCCTCAATGCCGATCTCGACAAGGCAAGCGATGCCAACGAGCGCAATTCGCTGCTGATCGAACGCGCGGACGGTGAGCAGATCGTCGTCGTGCAGATTGCCGGTCTCGTCGCTCGGCGCATTGTGTGCGACGTGACCGAGGGGCACGACCTCGCGGCGGGCGAACGTTTCGGTATCATCCGTTTCGGCAGCCGGCTCGACGTCTATCTGCCGCAGGGCGCTGTTCCCCTCGTCGCTGTCGGTCAGACGGCAATCGCGGGCGAGACGGTACTGGCGGACTCGATCTCCGTCGAACCTCACCATCTTTAGGGAACGGGTGCCGGCTTTGACTGCAAAGGATTGAAACAGATGGCTGGCTCCATTCCACCCTTCGAGCCGCGCCCCGGTCCTGGATTTCGGGCGACCGAGACCATGCGCGAGCGCCGCACGCGGCAATTTTCGCAATTGCCGGTGCGCACCATCGTTCCGAATTCGCTTACGGTTCTCGCCCTCTGCGCGGGTCTCACCGCCATCCGCTTTGCGATCGAAGGCCGTTTCGAGGCGGCGGTAGCCGCAATCATCATCGCATCGGTTTTCGACGCGCTGGACGGCCGCATCGCACGCATGCTGCGCGGCTCCACGCGCTTCGGTGCGGAACTCGACTCGCTTACCGATTTTGTGAATTTCGGTGTTGCGCCCGTCGTGATCCTTTATCTCTGGTCTCTGGGGGATATCGGCGGACTTGGCTGGATCGCCGTACTCGGGTTTTCCGTTTGCTGCGCGCTGCGTCTTGCCCGTTTCAATGTGGCGCTCGAAGATCCCGACAAGCCGGTATGGGCCGGGAATTACTTCGTGGGCGTGCCGTCGCCCGCGGCCGCCGGTCTTGTCATGATGCCGCTCTATCTCTCTTTCATCGGCGTTGAATGGGTCAAGGAGACGCCGCTTCTCATCGCTGCGCTCGTACTCGTCATTGCATTCCTGATGGTGAGCCAGATCCCGACTTTCTCGGGCAAGCGCATGGGGCTGCGTATCCGCCGCGACATGGTACTGCCTGTGCTCCTGCTCGTCGGCATGAGTGCGGCCATCATCCTCAATTATCCCTGGATTGCCTTCACGGGCCTGAGCGTCATCTATCTCGCTTCAATCCCGGTGGCGGTGCTTCGCTATCGGCATCACCAGAAGCGGACGGCGGTTACGCAGCCGCATTCGGAGATGAACGACCTGGAAATCGACTGAACCCGGGTCAGCGGTCGCCGCGGTTGTCATCTTCCGTCCCTTCGGACGTCGGATGAAAGCGGGCTTCGTCGATCTTCGACATGACGTGCCGTTTCAGCGAACCAGACGCATCGAAGATTGGCTCGACGCGACGGTTCGTTTCCGTAGGCTGTGGCGTACGCTGTTGCATCTTGAACTCCGCGGCATCGGAATTTTGTCCGGTCCGATGCCTTTCAAATCTGCCCATCTTCTTCTTCCGCATCTTTCGAGGCGGCATCCGCTTCGCCGGCTTCGGCTTCCATTTCGTTCCCGGCGGAAGCGCGGGTCGCATGAATGAGAACGAGCCGAAGCTGTTTTGTTTCCAACGCCTGACTGCGAGCAAGCCAGACCGCGCCTTCCTCCATCAACGTGGTAGCCGTTTCCGGCAGAAGTTTGGCTTTTTGCAGGCAATCGTGAAGCTGTCGCCAACCGGACTGAATAAGGGGCAGATAGGCTGAGGTCAGGTCCTCGAAACTTTCTAATTTGTAATCCTGTGCCTCCAGCGCGTGACGATATTCAGCCTCGGTCCATGGCGCCGGGAAGCTGCCTTCGGCCATCCGCCAGGCGGCAAGCGCGGGCGCTTCTTCCGTATCCGTACCAACCCCGTTCGCAAGGACGAAGTCGGTCAGGATCAATGAACCGCCCTCGGTGAGCCCGCGATTGATCTCCGCGAGCATCAACTCGCGATCGTCGACCGCGAACATGGATTCACGCATGAAGATTGCCGTATGACC
>JACIYQ010000385.1 GCA_014359855.1 Parvibaculum sp. | reverse complement strand
TCCATTTCGTGCAGCAGGTACGCACCTACATGCACATACTTGACGGCGGCGCTGGGGCTTAAGCCCTTGTGGCGGCTGCGACATTCCGCGCAGCCGCTGCGACCAAATGACCGCTGAAGTTTTGTGGTTATTGGGCGCAGTCTTCTTCCAGTGCTTTGCGCAGAGCCGCAGGGGCCGGCGCAGCGAACTGGAGAACGCAAATGAAGACCGAACGGAAAATGGGCGCGGGCGTCGCTGCTGTCGCGCTGGGGGTGATGATGGCGGGCATGGCTGCCGCGCCTGCACAGGCAGAATTTCAGGGCAAGTCCGCGGGCGACTTCATGGTCCGCGCGCGCGCCATCGGCGTGATTCCGGACGAGTCCGCCACGGTTACCGTCCTCGGCGGCGACGTCGATGTGTCGAACGAGTGGGTGCCGGAAGTCGACTTCAGCTATTTCCTGACCGACAACATCGCCCTTGAGCTCATCGCGGCGACCACGAATCATGACGTCACGCACAGCTCGGGTCTCAGCCTCGGCGAAGTAAACCTTCTGCCGCCGACGCTTACGCTGCAGTACCACCTCATGCCCAAGGAGCGTCTCAGCCCCTATGTCGGCGCGGGTGTGAACTACACGATCTTCTACAATGAAGACGCGCCGGGCGGTGCCGTTACCAGCATCGACTACGACAACGCCTTCGGCTTCGCCCTGCAGGCCGGTGTCGACTACGCGGTCGCGGACAACTGGTACCTGAACGTCGACGTGAAGAAAATCTTCCTCTCCACGGACGTGTCCATCAATGGTGGCGCCATCGCCGCCGATGTCGACCTCGACCCCTGGATCGTCGGCTTCGGTGTCGGCTACCGCTTCTGATCCTTCCGAAGCGGCTCTGAAGGGCCCCGCAGCGTCTCCACCGGGACGCGGCGGGGCTTTTTTATGACTTGCCCGTTTGCTGGCTTGCCTCCCTTGCATTAAATGAAGCGGATCGGGGAACGGAACGAGTCAGGGAGAAGCTTCGGTGGGAGAATCCATCAGGTCGCTTGTCGAGGGAACGGATGTGAAGACGCGCCCCTTGAGCGTCGCCATTCTGGGTGCGGGCGCGGCGGGCCTTTGCATGGCCATCAAGCTTCGTGGCTCAGGCGTCGAGAATTTCACGATCTTCGAAAAGGCGGGCAGCGCCGGCGGTACCTGGCGCGACAACACCTATCCGGGGGCTGGCTGCGACGTGCCCTCAATGCTCTATTCCTATTCCTTCGAACCCAAGCCGGACTGGAGCCGCAAGTTCGCTCCCCAGCCGGAAATCGTCGAATATTTCGAGACGGTCGCCCGCAAGTACCGTCTCCTGCCGCATATCCGTTTCAATACCGAGATCGTGGAAGCGCGCTTCGACGAGGCCGAGGGCCTCTGGCACATACGCAGCGCTGCGGGTGAGGCGTTCACGGCGAACGTCCTGATTTCGGGCGTCGGCCAGCTCAACCGTCCGGCCCATCCCAGGATCGAAGGTCTCGACGACTTCAAGGGCGCTGTATTCCACTCCGCGCGCTGGGATCATGGCGTCGATCTTGAGGGGAAACGCATCGGCGTCATCGGCAATGGCGCCAGCGCGATTCAGTTCGTGCCCGAAATCGCGCCCAGGGTCGGCAAGCTCACCATCTTCCAGCGCACGCCCAACTGGTGCGTGCCGAAGCCGGATCGTTCCTTCACGGAATTCGAGAAGAAGCTCCATCGCGCCATACCCGTGCTCGCGCGTCTGCAGCGCTGGTGGACCTGGACGATGCTGGAGCGGAACTACCTCGCTTTCGTGCAGGGCAGTTTCTTCGGCAAGCTGTTCGAAAGGGCGGCGCTGAAGGAGATGGAGACCCACATCGAGGATCCCGAGCTCCGCAAGAAGCTGACGCCCGATTATCCCGCCGGCTGCAAGCGCATCCTGCTCACGAACGACTGGTACCCCGCGCTCGCGCGCGACAATGTCGAGGTTGAGACAAGCCACATCGCGAAGATCACCGCTGATGCCATCGTGACGGAGGATGGCGTTTCCCATCCCGTGGACGTCATCATTCACGCGACCGGATTTGAATCGACGGATTTTCTGGCACCGATGAAGATTATCGGCCGCGGCAACCTGGACCTGAACGATGTCTGGGCGCGCGGCGCCGAGGCGCATCGTGGTGTCGCGGTGGCGGGCTTTCCGAATTTCTTCATGCTCTATGGACCCAACACCAACCTCGGCCACAACTCGATCATCTTCATGATCGAGTGCCAGGCGAACTACATCGCGCAATGCGTCGCGGCGCTTCGCAACGGCAAGCTGCGTTACCTCGATGTCCGCAAGGCGGCGATGGAGAGCTTCAACCGCGAACTGCAGAAGGACATGCAAAAAACAGTCTGGGCGGCGGGTTGTTCGAGCTGGTACAAGACGGCGGACGGCAAGGTCACCAATAACTGGTCGAGCTTCACCGCGCGATACTGGTGGCAGATGCGCCATCCGGACTTTGAGGAATATTCGCTCGTTGCCGCATGACGGAATTGGCTCGTGTGCGGGGATAAGTGATCCCGACTGTCATCGAAATGTCATGAAAACGTCATCGAGTTCCGGACAGCGTAACGCTCCAGAATTAGGGTGCGCGTTTCCCGACCCGATTTCCCGGCGCGGTTTCAGAAATACCGCGCGATCCGAAGCTGGATGAAGTCGTCGTCGCTGTAGGAGAAGACCGGGTCCGAGCGTGGCACGTTGCCGAAGAAGCGTGCTTCGAGGCTCACGAAGTAATCCTCGCCGAAGCGCCGTTCCGCCTCAACGGAAAATCCGAACGCCTGCGTGTCGAGATCGGCTGTCGTGCCGGCGAGGATCGCTGTGGAGGCCTCGTCGTTGGGTGTCCAGCGCAGCGCCAGGAAGAGGTCGTTCGCGAACGGGTTTTGATTGTTCGCGCCGCGGTCGTCCCAGACATACTCCGCGACAAGACCGACATCGGACGGCGTGTCGAAGATTCCATACAAGGTGTATTCGATGCCGCCGGTCGCCTGCAGGTTCTGCTCGTCGATCTGGTCCTGCCAGAAGCCTTCGAACTTGTAGAGCCACGCGCCGGACGTCGCCTGGATATCCGTACTGACGCGGTCGGTCTGCACGTAATAGGGGATGAGGACCAGCCGCCCGCCGGAATCGAGGCCCGGCGTCATCACGGGGTTTCGGTTGGTACCTCGAAAGTAGCTCACGCCCACGTCCCAGATATCGACCGTATTGTTGTAGCGCAGGGCGAAGTCGAGGTGCTGCTGCTTCGCGCCGCTCTCGTATTTCGTCTGCGTTTCATCGACGGGAATGTCGAAGGCGGGCCGGCCGGACAGGCTCGGAAAGGTACGCTCGCGGAAGTAGGGCAGCAGGTAGCCTGTTAAGGTACCGATCTCCCATGTGGACGACACCATCGCCATGGGTTGGCCTGGTTTCTCTTCGCCATCGATGCTTTCCACAAGGTCCGTCTGATTGACGATGTCGACGAGGTGGACCGCTTCGGTCACGCCCCAGAAGACCTTGTCCATGCCGATCCGGAATTCCCAGTTGTCCACCACGCGGGCATATTTCGCCTCACGCATGTCGACGTGGGAGCGGCTTCCATCGCGCAGGTCCCAGCGAGCGAAGGGCTTCACGACGATCCACTGGTTCGAATTGTCCCAGAAACTTTCGAATGTTACCTCAGCCGCAGCGGAAGTATTCCACCGTCGTTGCTCGCTGCCGCTCCCGCTTTGCGTGAAGAACTGCACTTCCGGTTCCACATAGCCGGTCACGCTGGTTTCACCTGCATGAGTGGCCGTCGCGGCCATTGCAATCGCGAGTGCCGTTGCCGCGCCGATAACTCTGAATTTCATTTGATTCCCCGCCCCCGAGGTCACCACGATCCGCGGTGCCTGAGAGGCACTTCGGATCGTGGCGTTCCTGCCTTGTCTTCGTTCAGCGCGCGCGCTTGAGTGCGTTTGTACTGAAGTCGTTCTGGGTCAGTCCGTTGCCGAAACTGTAGTCCTGCCAGGTCAACCGCGTCGACTTGCCTGTCACGACGTTTTCCATGAACAGATCGTGCGCACGCCAGAACTTGCCCTGGTAGAGACGATAATCGTCGAAGGTGAGGGTTTTCAGATGTTCGTCTTTCCGGTCGAAATACTCGATGCGGCGCGGCTGATAGTCGGTCGTGTCGGTCCATACGATCTGGCGCGTATATCCGGAATGCTCGTATTCGGGATAGCGTTCGGTCACATGGCAGGTTCGGTCCGCCACCGGCTCGGGGCAGGCTTCGTCGCGGATCCATTTGTAGCTGTACTTGCCCACCTCCGTCGATGAAAAGTCCTCGAAGGCGAATTCGCTGCCCATGAAGGGGCCGGACTTGTTGACCGAGGAAATGCGCTTCACGCGTTTGACGGCCGGCAGGTACATCCACTGGTCGTCCGGCTCGAGGATCTTCGCGTAGGTGAGAAGCGCCGTGCCGTCCACATCGCGCGGCTTATCGAAGACGTTCAGCGTCCAGTCGCCTTCCTCGGTATTCGAATTCTCGAGCGTCATGGAACGCAATTCGCGCTCGCTTGTTTCACCGTAGGCATTCTCGAGGATCATCTTCATCGATGCCTTGGTGTCGCCGAAGCCTTGATTGCTGCGATCGGCCGCTTCGGCGATCGCAAGCCCCTTGGCGGTGGGATCGCCGGGCAGGGACACGCTGCCGGCGGCGCGAACTGTGGCGGGCGCCAGCATCAGTGCGGCGAGAGCGACGGCCGCCACGACGCGGCCACGGGGTAGGTGTTGTATACGCATTTGATCCTCCAGTTTATCCCTGCTCTCCGGTAGAGAGATTTTGTCCTATTGGCGTGGCCCGGTCTATTCCGCCGGAGACGTTGCCGCCGCATCCGCCGGCACGACCGCTTTCTTGCGGCGATCGACCGTGATGAGCAACGACGGCAGAAGAAGGAAGTCGATAACGAGCGCCACGGCGACGGTCAACGCCACCATGATGCCCAGCATCGCGTTCACCTTGAACGGTGACAAGGCCAGAATGGCGAAGCCAACGACCAGAACGAAGGCCGATACCCAAAGCGCGGTGCCGACCGTCGAGAAGGCGTAGCGCACGCTGTCTTCCGGCGATTTGCCCTGTTCGATGCTTGCTCTGCGGTACTTGGAGAGAAAGTGCACTGTCGCATCGACGATGAGGCCGAGCGCCGTCGCGATCACGAGGGTAGACCAGAAGCCGACTTCAGCCGTGAACAGGGCGAGGATGCCAAACGACACGAGCGGCGGCGTCAGGTTCGGGACGAGGCTTATCAGTCCAAGCTTGAGATTACGGAGAGCCAGCATCAGGCAAGCCGAAATCAGAATGAGCGCGATCGCCGTTCCTGTCGTCATGGAGTTGAAATTATTGCGCCCGATGAACGCAAACATGACGGACTGCCCGGCCGGGTAGGAATACATATACTCCGGCGCGTTTTTCCCGAGCCACGCATCGGCCCGGTTGATGAGTTCCTGCATCTGGGCGGTCGATACATCGGTCAGCGTCAGCGTGAGTTCAGTGGACGATTTGTCCACGTTGATCTGGCCGTTGAGATCGAGCCCGTTAGGAAGCGACATCTCGTAGAGGAGCAGGAACTGCGCCGCCATTTGCCGGTCGTCCGGCACGCGGTAGCAGCTCTCGCCGTCGCCATGCATGCTCTTGTTGATGCGCTTCATGACGTCGGAGAATGTCGAAACATGAACGACCTCCGGCTGCTCCCGGAACCAGTTTGAAAATGCCTCGAGTGTCTTCACGTATTCCGGATTGGAAACGCCGCCGGTCTCGCCGAGGAAAGCGAATAGCTGATCTGGTAGATGCCGGTCAGATGCTCCGCCGCCCAGTCGGAAGCGACCCGGAACTCCATCCTGTCGTCGAAAATGCTCGACGAGGAATTCGTCGGCGCCAGTCATGAATATGGACAGGCAATCATCATACGGAGGATCTCTCGGTGGAAGAGGCGGCCGACATGGCCGGCTATAGCTGCGTCCGCAGCCTTCATCCGCGCCTTCAGCCGGGAGTTTGGCGTAACGCCGCTGCGCTGGCGCAAGCTGCAATCGGCCGATGACGGAATCGAAAAAGACCGGAAGCCTCCGCTCTGAATTCCTTTGCGACGTTTCCCGGCCTCCCTGCAACGACAGCTGTATTGATCTTCCCTGCGCGATAGGTGTTACTGGGTCGTCGAGGGACATGGTCCGAGCGATTCAGGAAAACCGATGCGTGGTGTCATCGTCGCTGGAGGGAACGCGTTGCGAATGGGCAGGCTTGAGAAGCCGCTCGTTCTCCTCCGCGGTCGTCCGTTGATTGACCACGTCATTGAACGTGTCCGCCCGCAGGTCGAAACAATCGCTCTCAATGCGAAGGATGAGGCCAGCGCTCTCTATCGTGACACGGCGGCGCGGGAGTTTCCGGTACTGGCCGACAGGTTCGGCGGCGAGGCGGGACCTGTCGGTGGCGTTCTCGCGGGGCTTGACTGGGCCGCCAGTTGCGGCGCCGACTGGCTGGCAACTTTCCCGGCCGACACACCCTTCCTGCCGCTTGATCTTGTCGAAAGGCTTGTTGCGCAGGCGGGCTCCGGCGCGCCGGTCGTTGCCATCACGCCGGAAAAGGTGCAGGGACTCTGCGCGATATGGCCGGTGAGTTGCCGTGTTGTGCTGGAAGATGGAATTAGGGCCAGCCGATACCGCAGCCTCTGGTGGACGCTCGACGATCTTGGCGCGGAGCGTTGCCACTTCGAGGATCCCGACGCTTTTTTCAACGTGAACACAGAGGCGGATCTCGCCGACGCCGAGCGCCTGGCGAAGGCTGCGAAAAATTCTGTATGAGCGCTGCCGGCGCTGTCTGGAATGAAACTTGCTGCGGGATCTGCCGGGCCATCTTGGCGGCTCGCCTCCTGTGTAACAGGTGATACAGGAACCGGTGCGGAAAGTGGACAGCGCCAGACCGCTCAAAATCCTCATCATCGACAGCAACGACGACCGCGCCGCAGTCGTCGAGGCCGGGCTCGCGGGCTATGGCGATGCGCAGATTCTTCGTATGGGACTGCTGACCGATCTCGTGCGGAAGATTGAGGAAATCCAGCCCGATGTCGTCGTCGTCGATGTCGATTCACCCGACCGCGACACGCTCGAAAACATGCGCAACGTGTCGGATGTCCTGCCGCGCCCGATCGTCATGTTTGTGGAGGAAAGCGAGGCATCGCTTGCTGAAGAAGCGCTTCGTGCGGGCGTCAGCGCCTACATCGTGGACGGTTTGAGTGCGAAGCGCGTAAAGCCGATCCTCGATGTTGCGATGTTGCGCTTCAAGGTCTTCCAGAAGATGCGCGAAGAGCTCGACAAGGCGAAGTCCGACCTCGCCAGCCGCAAGATCGTGGAGCGCGCCAAGGGCCTTCTCATGGAGCAGCGCAAGCTTTCCGAGGAGGATGCCTACAAGCTCCTGCGCAATACGGCGATGAAGGAGGGAAAGTCGATTCTCGACATCGCCGACAGCCTCATCTCGATCTCGCGAATGCTCAAGGGCTAGGCAA
>JACIYQ010000384.1 GCA_014359855.1 Parvibaculum sp. | reverse complement strand
TGCGGGGCTGGTGGGACTGCCCAATGCGGGCAAGTCGACTTTCCTCGCGGCGGTGAGCGCGGCGAAACCGAAGATCGCCGACTATCCCTTCACCACGCTGACGCCGGGGCTCGGCGTCGTCACCGTCGACACACGCAGCTTCGTGCTGGCCGACATTCCCGGCCTCATCGAGGGCGCGCATGAAGGCGCGGGTCTCGGCGACCGGTTTCTCGGACATCTGGAGCGTTGCCGCATCCTGATCCATCTCGTCGACGGCACCTCGGACGATGTGGGCGAAGCCTATGGCATCATCCGCGGCGAGATCGAGGCCTATGGCGCGGGGCTCGAGGAAAAGCCCGAAATTCTCTGCCTCAACAAGGCGGACGCGCTGACGCCGGAAGAGCGCGAGGAGAAGAAGGCGATCCTCGCGGCGGAAAGCGGCGGCGAGGTATATGTGATTTCCGGCGTGTCCGGCGAGGGCATCACCGGCATATTGCGGCTCGCGGCGGACGAAATCGGCATACGGCGCGCGGAAGAACGCGCCGAGGAAGCGGATGAGGAAGAGGGCTGGCGGCCTTGAGCATGCAACTTGAAAAAGCGCAGCGCGTCGTCGTGAAGATCGGTTCGGCACTGCTGACCGACCCGGAGACGGGCAAGCTCAACCGCACCTGGCTGCAGGCGATGGTCGAGGATGTGGCGAGGATGCGCGCGCGCGGGCAGGAAATGCTGATCGTCTCGTCGGGCGCGATCTCGCTCGGGCGCCGCGCGCTGAAGCTCGCACCCGGCACGCTCAAGCTCGAGGAAAGCCAGGCCGCCGCCGCCGTCGGCCAGATCGGCCTCGCCCACGCCTTTCAGGAAATCCTTTCGGCTTACGGTTTCTCCTGCGCGCAGATCCTGCTGACGCTTGAGGACACGGAGGAACGCCGCCGCTACCTCAATGCACGTTCGACGATCCAGACACTGCTCAAGCTTGGCGCCGTGCCGGTCATCAACGAGAACGACACGGTGGCGACGACCGAAATCCGCTATGGCGACAACGACCGCCTCGCCGCCCGCGTCGCCAGCATGGTGTCGGCGGACTGCCTCGTGCTCCTGTCGGATGTCGACGGCCTCTACACCGCGCCGCCGCACCTGCCCGGTGCGAAACATCTTGCCGAAGTGGCCGAGATCACGCCCGAGATCGAAGCAATGGCGGGCGATGCGGCAAGCATCTATTCGCGCGGCGGGATGAAGACGAAGATCGCGGCGGCGCGCATCGCAACCGAAGGCGGCGCACGCATGGCAATCGCGAACGGGAGCGCGCTGCACCCGCTGAAAGCGATCGAGGAAGGCGCGCGCTGCACCTGGTTCGCGGCGCATTCGACACCCTTCGCCGCGCGCAAGAGATGGATTTCGGGTTCGCTGAAAAGCCTCGGCACCATCATCATAGACGATGGCGCCGTGAAGGCGCTGACCCAGGGCCGCAGCCTCCTGCCGGCAGGCGTGACCGCCGTCGAGGGTGAGTTCGGGCGCGGCGACGCCGTGACCGTGCGCGATGGCGCGGGCCACGAGATCGCCCGCGGTCTCAGCGCCTATGCGAGCGAGGATGCGCGCGCGATCATGGGCCATCCGAGCCAGGAGATCGAGGAGCTGCTGGGCTTTTCCGGTCGCGCGGAAATGATCCATCGTGACGATCTGGTGCTGAAAAAACCGTGAAATGCGCAAGGCCCGGGCCCATATGACGGTGGGTCCTGCGGCATTGAAAGACGTGAGGCTGCCTGAAATACTCTTGCGGCCCATCGACGAGGACAGGTGACGGCCGTGAGCATCGTGAAACTGAATGCCGGCGAGACGAACATCGCGGACCTGATGGCCGAAATCGGCGAGAAGGCACGCAAGGCCGCGTCGGCGCTGGCGATGACGGCGACGAAGCAGAAGGATGCGGCGCTGCTTGCCGCCGCCATGTGCGTGCGCGCCAATGCGGACGATATCCTGAAGGCGAACGCGCAGGACGTGGCCGATGCCCTGGAGAGCGGTCTCGCACCTTCCATGATCGACCGGCTGACGCTCGATGCGAAGCGCGTGGAAGCGATTGCGAAGGCGCTGGAGGAAATCGCCGCTCTGCCCGACCCCGTGGGCTCGAAGATCGCGGAATGGGACCGCCCGAACGGTCTTCACATCGAACGCGTGCGCGTGCCCCTGGGCGTCATCGGCATCGTTTACGAGAGCCGCCCGAACGTGACGGCGGATGCCGGCGCACTCTGCCTGAAGGCCGGCAATGCCGCCGTGCTGCGCGGCGGCTCGGAAGCATCGCGCTCGAACAAGGCAATCCATGCCTCGCTTGTCGAGGGCATTCTCGCCGCGAACCTTCCCGAAGCCTCGATCCAGCTCGTGCCCGTGACGGATCGCGCGGCGGTCGGCGAAATGCTGAAAGGGCTCAACGGCAATATCGACGTCATCGTGCCGCGCGGCGGCAAGAGCCTCGTCGCCCGCGTGCAGGAAGAGGCGCGCGTGCCGGTCTTCGCGCATCTCGAAGGCGTCTGCCATGTCTATGTGGATGGCGAGGCCGATCTCGACATGGCGCGCAACATCGTGCTGAACGCAAAGCTTCGCCGGACCGGCGTCTGCGGTTCGGCCGAAACGCTGCTGGTGGACGACGCCTGCGCGGCAACGCATCTCGCCCCTCTCGTCCAGGCCCTGCTCGCCGAAGGCTGCGAGGTGCGCGGCGATGAGGCGACGCAGAAGGCGGATCCGCGCGTGAAGCCTGCCACGGAAGAAGACTGGTACACGGAATATCTGGACGCGATCATCGCGGTACGCGTGGTGAAGGGCGTCGGCGGCGCCATTGCCCATATCGGTAAATACGGCTCCAGCCACACCGAGTGCATCGTGACCGCGAACCGCAGGACGGCAGACCGCTTCTTCGCCGAAGTGGACAGCGCGATCCTGCTGCACAACGCCTCGACGCAATTCGCCGATGGCGGCGAGTTCGGCATGGGCGCGGAAATCGGCATCGCGACCGGCAAGTTCCATGCGCGCGGTCCCGTCGGCGTCGAGCAGCTCACGAGCTTCAAGTATCTGGTGCGCGGCAGCGGTCAGGTTCGTCCCTGACATGCGCCACGAAATGCTGACGCCGGGACTGAAAGTGGGCCTCCTCGGTGGTTCCTTCAATCCCGCGCATGAAGGTCACCTGCATCTGACACGCATGTGCCTGCAATCGCTCGGGCTCGACCGCGTCTGGTGGCTCGTCTCGCCCGGCAATCCGCTGAAGCCCGAAAAGGACATGGCGCCCTATGCCAGGCGCTTCGCCTCGGCGCAGAAGATGGCGCGCGACCCGCGCATCGTGGTGAGCGGCATCGAGGCGGAGCTTGGCACGCGCTATACCGCCGACACGCTGGCCGAACTGACGGCGCGCTTTGCCGAAACCCGCTTTGTCTGGCTGATGGGGGCCGACAACATGCTGCAGTTCCCGAAATGGCGGAACTGGCGGGAAATCGCCGCAACCGTGCCGATCGCGGTCTATCCGCGCCCCGGCTACACGCTCAAGGCGCGCCTCTCCCCGGCCGCCGCCATGCTGCGGCCCTGGACGCTCGATACGAGCGATGCCGCCCTGCTGCCGCTCATGGAACCGCCCGCCCTCGTCTTTCTCGGCGGACCGGAAAACCCCACCTCGGCGACCGCAATCCGCACGGCTGGCGGCAAAGCCTGAGCCGTTTGGGCCGGACGTCGCCTGCCTGTCAAAATCCCGTCATTGAATTGAAGCCCTGCGAGGCTTATTCTTCAGGTGTTACGGGTATTTCATCGTCCGTTGCGCAAGTTGGTAAACATGTTTGCTGAATAGAGGAGTGTGTTCCTGAGCAGACAATCACCGGACCTCAAGGTCCAGCAAGGGCCCGGCGCGGCAAAGTCCGCCGGAGCAGTAAAACGGCCCCCGGCATCCCGCAAGGGACAGGCGGCCGACACCGGCAAGTCTTCGGAAATGCTCGCTCTC
>JACIYQ010000383.1 GCA_014359855.1 Parvibaculum sp. | reverse complement strand
GAAGACATAGCTCATGGGGCGCCTCTCCAGTTCCCGTGTGCCTTGCTACGCCGCGAAAGTCAGGCTGGATCACATGTTTTTCATTCGGGCGGCATGAGCGGCCAGTCGACGATCCGGTCCTCGAGGTCTTCCATGTCCGCCTCGTCCTCATAGAGGAACCGTCCGTGCACGGACATGCCGGCGAGGCGCACCGCCTCGTACTCGCCGGAAACAAGCGGGTGCCACCAGGGCAGGTCCTCGCCTTCCTTGATGAGCTTGTAGGCGCAGGAGGGCGGCATCCAGTCAATGTCTTCCAGGTTCTCCGGCGTCAGCGTCACGCAGTCCGGCACGCGTGTCGAGCGGTTCGGATAATCCGAGCAGCGGCAGGTCTCCGCGTCGAGAAGACGGCAGGCGATGTCGGTATATTCGATCTCGCCCGTATCCTCGTCCTCGAGCTTCACGAGACAGCATTTGGCGCAGCCGTCGCAAAGGCTCTCCCACTCGTCGCGGGTCATATCGTCGAGGCGCTTCACGCGCCAGAAGGATTCGGGGCTGCCTGTCATTCCGGGACAAAACTCCGCCGCGCGGCTTTTGTCAAAGGAGAGTTCAAGCCGGCCCTGCCCCGCCATCGCCCCGATCCCGCCCTAATCCATGCACAAAGTTCGGCCAGTCTCATTCTGGATCAGCGGGGGCTGGCACGGCGCTCGCATGAAACAGCTACCCGGCACACGCCCGGATTGGGTCCAGCGAGGCGGTTAACCTTGACCGACGACAACGACGATATCGATCCGCATTACCCGATGCGCGCGCAGCTGCGCCGCGCCGGAATGCTGTGCGACCTGCCGCCGCCGGGCGAGAATGACGGCGGCAATGAGCCGAAGCAGTCAATGCGCAAGCGGGCCAGCGGACGTTCACGCGTGCTCACTATTGCGTCGTTCGCTTTCACCGCCCTCATCGCTGGTTTCGTCGCCCTCGTTTTCTTCACCCTTCCCGATCTCCAGCGCACCCTCGATACGACGCAGACGGATGCGCTTTCGATCACTGTGCTCGATGCAACCGGCGACGAACTCGGCATCCGCGGGCAGCGCACCGCGCCCACAGTCCCGCTCGGCGAGATGCCGCCCTACCTCGTAAAAGCCGTACTCGCAACGGAAGACCGGCGCTTCTACGAACATAACGGCTTCGATCCGCGCGGCATCGCACGCGCGATGTGGACGAACCTGATTTCCTTCGATCTGGTAGAAGGTGGATCGACGATCACACAGCAGGTTGCGAAGAATCTCTATCTCGACAACGGCCGCACCATCTGGCGCAAGGCGCAGGAAGCGCTCATCACGATGTGGCTCGAGAACAACCTCACCAAGGACGAAATTCTTACGCTCTACCTGAACCGCATCTATATGGGTGCCGGCAATTACGGTATGGACGCGGCGGCGCGCCACTATTTCGGCAAGTCGGTGCGCGATGTCTCTCTCCCGGAAGCGGCGATCCTCGCGGGGCTCCCGAAAGCGCCGAGCCGCTTCTCGCCTACTAACGATCTTGAGCGCGCGCGTGCGCGCGCAAACCAGGTGCTTGATCGCCTCGTGGACGCAGGCAGCCTCAGCGAAAAAGAGGTTGCGGGCGCGCGCGCGAATCCGGCGAAGGTTCTCGCCCGGTCGGCGGAAGCGGGACGTGAATATTTCGTCGACTGGGTCGCAGAGGAGGTCCGGTCACTCTTGCCGGACGCCACAGGCCGCGTCGCCGTTCGCACGACTCTCGATCCACACCGGCAGACCGCCGCCGAAAAGGCCGTCGGGAGGGCGCTTGACGGGAACGGTGCCGAGCGCCACGTCACGCAAGGAGCGCTCATCGCCCTCGGACCGGACGGATCGGTGCGCGCCATGGTTGGCGGAAAGTCGTATATCGAGAGCCAGTTCAATCGCGCGACCCAGGCCAGGCGGCAGCCCGGCTCCGCCTTCAAGCCCATCGTCTATCTCGCGGCACTCAAGGCCGGTTACACGCCGGACAGTCCGGTGACGGACGAACCCGTGTCGATGGATGGATGGACGCCGCGCAACGCTTCCACGCGCGACTGGGGTACGGTGAGCCTTGCTACGGCGCTTGCAAATTCGATCAACACGATCACGGTTCAGGTCGGCGACCGCGTCGGCATGGACCGTATCATTGGTACAGCAAGGGAGCTCGGGATAGACGGACCGATGCCGCGCAATCTGTCAATCGTGCTCGGGAGTGCGGAGGTCACGTTGCTCCAGCTCGCCTCCTCCTACTCCGCCTTCGGGAACGCAGGCATGCGTGCAACGCCTTATGGCATCGTTTCGGTGGAAGCCGAGAACGGCGAGACACTCTACAAGCACGAAGCCGCTCCGACGCAGGTGATGACGCGCACTCAGGCGCAGGACATGACCTACATGCTTCACCAGGTCATCATGGAAGGCACGGGCCGCTCTGCCGCGCTGTCGGGCCGCCTCGCCGCCGGCAAGACCGGCACCAGCCAGGACAATCGCGATGCCTGGTTCATCGGCTATACGGGCAACGAGATCGCGGGTGTCTGGTTCGGAAATGACGACAACACGCCGACGGACGGCGCCGCCGGCGGCAACTTCGCGGCCATCGCCTGGCACAATTACATGACGGCGGCCGAAAACGGCATGCCGCCGGCGCCCCTTCCCGGTGCGGTGCGCTACCGCGATGCGCCGTTCGTCTCCGCGACGTCACCGCGCAGCGGGTTCTTCGCCGAGCTCGCCGACCTCTTCAATGCTGCACCGAAGCTCGAGAAACGCTCCTCCGGGGGGCCCGCACCGGACTTCCGGACGGGCGGCCGCCGCTGAAGAACATCCGAACAAAGCACCTCACCTGAACAAACCGCTCCGGTGCTTGTCCCGGGAATTGCGCGGCTGCGCGCGATGCGTCATACAGGCGTCCAGTTCAACGGGATTTAATCGAATTGGCCGCACCTGTCCTTGCCCTGCGCGACATTCGCGTCGTCTTCGCCGATCAGGTTCTGATCGCCGCGGCGAGTTTCGCGCTCGCGCCCGGTGACCGGCTTTGCCTTGTCGGACGAAACGGCAGCGGCAAGTCCACCTTGCTGCGGATTGCGGCGGGTCTCACCGATCCCGATGGCGGTGAAATTTTCCGGCAGCCGGGCACGTGCATTGCCTATCTCGAGCAGGTGCCGAACTTCGGCGGCGCGAAACGCGTGATCGACTACGCGACGGCGGGCGGCGCGGAAGAACACAAGGCCGCAGCCGCACTCGACGAACTCGGCCTTTCGCCCCTTGCCGATCCGGCAACCTTGTCAGGAGGCGAAGGGCGTAAGGCGGCGCTCGCGCGCGTGCTTGCCGAGGAGCCCGACGTTCTCCTTCTCGACGAGCCGACCAACCATCTCGATCTCCCGTCTATCGAATGGCTGGAAGAGCGGCTGTCGCAATTCCGCGGCGCCTTCGTGCTCATCAGCCATGACCGCGCCTTCCTGCGGCGTCTGGCGGCAGGTTGCCTCTGGCTCGACCGCGGCGCCATCCGCCGTCTCGACAAGGGCTTCAGCGCCTTCGAGGAGTGGTCGGAGAAGATTCTCGCCGAGGAAGAGGTCACGCAGCGCAAGCTCGACAAGCTGATCGAGCAGGAAACGCAATGGTCGCGCGAGGGTATCTCCGCACGGCGAACGCGCAACCAAGGGCGATTGCGGCGCCTCCATTCGATGCGGGCCGAACGCGCCGCACTCGTGCAGCAGACGGGGCGCGCCGACCTCGCCGCCGAGACCGGACAGGCGTCGGGCTCGCTCGTCGTGGAGGCAAAGCACGTGACCAAGGTCTGGCCGCAGCCGGACGGTTCCGAGCGTGTCGCCATCTGCGATTTTTCGACGCGGATCATGCGCGGCGACAAAGTCGGCGTGATTGGTCCCAACGGCGCCGGCAAGACGACGCTCCTCCGAATCCTGACAGGCGCGCTCGCACCCGATAGCGGCACCGTCCGCCTCGGCACCAATCTCACGCCCGTCTATGTCGACCAGTCGCGCAGCTCGCTCGATCCGGAGACGACGCTGTGGGACACGCTCTGCGAAGGCGGCGGCGACCAGGTGATCGTGCGCGGACGCCCGCGGCACGTCGTTTCCTATCTTCGCGATTTCCTGTTCCGCGA
>JACIYQ010000382.1 GCA_014359855.1 Parvibaculum sp. | reverse complement strand
TCGCCATCCTGATAGTCGAAGACATATTTATGCGTCATCGACGCATAGACCATATAGCCGCCGGTCGTGTGCAGCACACCCTTGGGCTTGCCGGTCGAACCCGACGTATACAGAATAAAGAGCGGGTCTTCCGCGCCCATCTCTTCGGGCGCGCATGTCGCGCCAACCTTCGCCGCCTCCTCCGCGTACCAGACGTCGCGGCCCTTCTCCATGTTGACGCTGCCGCCTGTGCGCTTCACCACGATCACGCTCTCCACGCCGGGGCACTTCTTCAGCGCCTCGTCCGTGTTCGCCTTGAGGGGAATCTTCCGTCCGCCGCGCACGCCTTCATCCGCGGTGACGACGCAGTTCGACGCGCAGTCGACAATGCGGCCCGCAAGGCTGTCCGGCGAGAAGCCGCCGAAGACAACGGAATGGATCGCGCCGATGCGCGTGCAGGCGAGCATGGCGTAGGCCGCTTCCGGGATCATCGGCATGTAGATCGTGACGCGATCGCCCTTTTTCACGCCCTGGGCCTTCAGCACGTTGGCGAAGCGGCAGACTTCCCCGTGAAGTTCCCTGTAGGTGATCGACTTGTGATCCGCCGGCTCGTCGCCCTCCCAGATGATCGCGACCTGGTCGCCGCGTTCGGCCAGATGCCGGTCCACGCAGTTCACGCTCGCGTTGAGCGTCCCGTCCTCGAACCACTTGATCGAGACGTTATGCGGATCGAAGCTCGTGTTCTTGACCTTCGTATAGGGCTTCATCCAGTCGATCCGGAGCCCCTCGCGCCGCCAGAAGCTCTCCGGGTCGTTCACGCTCGCTTCGTACATGTTGCGGTATGTCTCCGCATCCACGATGGCGCGCTTCTTCCACTCGGCGGGAACGGGGAACAGGTCGTCGGACATGGAGGTCTCCCTGAAAGGCGCGTGTGTTTTCGTTTTCCCCATTATGTCCGCCGCGCGTGACGGGAACAAGGCGCGCCTGTCTTTCTTCCTTCTTTCCCGCAGGAGGAGGGAGCAAGAGAAGGCGTTACGTCACCCCTTCGCGGCATCTCCGGCAAGCGCCGCGATCTCGTCCTCGCTCATCCCCGCTTCCTTCAGCACCTCTTGCGTCTGCTCGCCGAGGCGCGGCGGGTGACGGCGAATGCTGGACGGGCTCTGCGAAAACCGCACTGGCGGCTTCAGCGCGAAATAGGGCCCGGCATGCGGGTGATCGTAGCGGGCGAAGAAGTCGACCGCTTTCAGATGCGGATCGTCCTGCAGATCGTCCAGCCGGTTCATCTTCACGGCGGGGATCGACAGCGGCTTCAGCAGCGCCAGCCATTCCTCTGTCGTCTTCGTCTCCGTCGTCTCCTCGATCATCGCATAGAGTTCGCGGATATGGACGGTGCGCGCCTTGTAGTTGTTGAAGCGCGGATCGTTGATGTAGTCGTCGAGCCGTCCGGCGAGCTCGAAGAACTGTTCCCACTGCTTGTCGGAATAAGGAAGGAGGCCGATATGCCCGTCTTTCGTCTTGTAGGGCCGCCGGTCGGGATTGGTGATACGTCCGTAAGTCCATTGGCCCGTCGGCGGATCGTAGACATGGTCGTAGAAATGTTCGGCAAGCACGAAGGAGGTAACGGCTTCGAGCATCGGCACTTCCACGAACTGGCCTTCGCCCGTCCGCTCCTTGTGGAAGAGCGCCGCCGTCACCGCCTGCACCATGAACAATCCCGACACCTTGTCGGCCATGATGGTGGGCAAGTATCTGGGCTTCGGGTCGCCATCCATGCGGCCGAGCAGATCGGCGGCGCCCGAGCCCGCCTGGATCAGGTCATCGTAAGCGGGGAGCCCCGCATAAGGCCCGTCCGAGCCATAGCCCGCCGCATGCACGAAAATGATGCCGGGCTTCACCGCCTTCACATCTTCATATGAGAGGCCGAGCTTCTTCATCGCCGCATAGCGGATGTTGGAGGTGAGCACATCGGCGGTGGCGACGATCTTCAGCAGCGCCTCGCGGCCCTCTTTCGTGCCGAGGTCGAGCAGCACCGAGCGCTTGTTGCGGTTGATGGTGAGGAAGATCGGGCCGAGGTCGGGCGCCGCGCCCTCGGGCAGGTGTCCCGGCCAGCGCATGATGTCGCCGCCCGCGCCGCCGCCGGTCGGCGAAGGCGCTTCCACCTTGATCACGTCCGCGCCCATGTCGCCCAATATTTGCGTCGCATAGGCGCCGAAAACGACGGCGGTGAGATCGACGATGCGCACGCCCTTGAGCGGGCCCTTGTTTTCGGTTTCGAGGGTCTTGCTCTTCTTTTCGTTCGCCTGGTCGCTCAACGCGTTTCCCCGCTTGCTCTTCTTCGCGCCTCCGCTTCTAGGTTCTTTTGGGGCGCCATTCATGCAATATGCCGGGCAGGCCTTCCTCATTGTCCGCGCCCACGGTGCGGCGCGTCTCGGTCAGCCCGTGGCGCTCATAGAAGCGCCGGGCGCCGAGATTGGCCTGAAACGTCCAGAGGGAAAAGCCTTTCGGCATCTCCTCCTTCGCCCTGGCGAGAAGGAGGGTGCCTGCCCCTGCGTTATGCGCGGGCGGGTCGACATAGAGATGGTGCAGCCAGTCGCCGTCCGCTTCCCGGGCAAGCGCAGCAAAGCCCATGATCTCGCCGTCGCGCTCCGCCACCCAGACCTCGCTCCGCTTCACCATGCGGCGGATGAAGAGCCGCGTCTCCGCGTCGCTGTGCAGACCGGCGTTCAGATAAGTCATGGTCCGCCGCGCGGCGAGAAATATCTCCGCGATCTCTTGCCAGTCGTCTTCGCTCGCGCGATGGATGTGCATGGGGTGGTTGTAGCAGGATTGTTCACGCAGAGGCGCAGAGACGCAGAGAAAAAGGAGGTGGGCCGATGTGAGACAGGGAGATAAGGGGATTGATTGCGCCAGCGGCGCGAAGCGCCCATATTTCCTTTTGTTCTATGCTCTTCTCTGCGGCTCTGCGCCTCTGCGTGAGTCCTTCCTTCCTCTACCCCAACCCCTTCACCAGCAGCACGCATCCTTCCGTCGCCGCCTCGCGGCGGCCTCGCGATGACGACGGAAGGAAGGAGAATCCCCCCGATTCCACATTCTCTCCCTTCTCCCCTATGCTCTCCCCATGCTGCTGCATCATTCGAGCTGGCCGGAGATCGAGGCCTATCTGGAAAAGTCGAGAGGGATCGTGATCCCCATCGGTTCGACCGAGCAGCACGGGCCTTCCGGCCTCATCGGCACCGATGCCATCTGCCCGGAAGCCATCGCGGGCCGCGCGGGCGCGCAAGCGGGCTTCCTCGTCGGGCCGACCTTCAATGTCGGCATCGCGCAGCATCATCTCGGTTTCCCCGGCACGATGACGCTTCGCCCCTCCACCATGATAGCGGCGATCCATGACTGGGTCTCCTCGCTCGCGCGGCACGGTTTCGAGCGCATCTATTTCTTCAACGGGCATGGCGGCAATGTCTCGACCATCGAGGCGGCCTTTTCGGAAATCTATGCCGACCGCTCGCTCGGCGCCGCCGCTTCCAATCGCGGCCCGGTGAAGTGCAGGCGCGCGAACTGGTGGGACTTCAAACCCGTCATGGAGTTCTGCCAGCAGCGCTACGGCTCCGCGCATGGCGTCCATGCGACGCCGTCGGAAGTCGCCGTCACCTGTTTTCTCCATCCGGACGCGATTAAACATGTCGAGATGACGCCGAAGGTCGCGCCCTGGGGGCGCTACACCGATGCGGAGAGCTACCGCGCCGCCTTCCCGGACGGGCGCATCGGCTCGGATCCTTCCCTCGCCGACCCGAAGGACGGCGAGCAGCTCATCGCGCTTTCAGTCGAGGGCCTGATTGAGGATTTCCGGAAATTCGAGGCGGCGTAGGGTGTTAGAGGGTGACTTGATATTTCATGCTATTTCTTGATATATCAAGACAGGTGAAAGGAGCGCTCCCATGACCATCCGCCAGAAATTCGCCAGCCAGGCCGACGCCGAACTGCTGGAACAGATGCGTGAGCTTGCGAAAGCGGAGGGACGGCAGTTCCAGGCCGTGGTGGAGGATGCCTTCCGCGACTATCTCGCGCGCAAATCGGGCGAGCGTCCGCGCGGGGAGGTCATGTCGCATTTTCGCGATAGCGTCCGCCGCAATGCCGAACTCTACAAGCGGCTCGCGAAGTAGCGCCGTTCCATGCCTGACTATCTGACGCTTGCGGAAGTTCTCGCGATTCACGAGGAACTGATCGATCTTTATGGCGGTGCGCATGGCGTGCGCGACATGGGGGCGGTCGAGTCCGCGCTCTTTCGTCCGCAGACAGGTTATTACGAGGACGTGATCGCGGAGGCGGCGGCGCTTCTCGAAAGCCTCGCCATCAATCATCCCTTCATCGACGGCAACAAGCGCATCGCTTTTGCCGTTGCGGACGTTTTCCTGCGGCTCAATGGATATCTGTTCGAGGAGGACCCGGTTGATGCCTACGATTTCATGATCGCCCTCTTCGAGCGCGGTGAGTTCCGCTTCGAAAAACTGGAGCCGTGGTTGCGGGAGAAGGTGCGGACGCTCTAGTCCCGATGCCTGCCCGTTCCGTCCCGGCCGGAAACCATAGGCGTGCGCGGTTCACCTTCATCTTCGCATCGACGGCGTCCGAAAGTTCGAAGCCAAGCGTGGTGCCGAGCCGGTTGAGAAGAATGAGAACGTCGGCCGTCTCGCGCGCGGCTTCTTCGGTGTCGCCCTTCTCCAGCGCCTCGATGAGTTCGTCCATCTCCATGCTCGCCCGCCTTGCGAGCGCCACGGGATCGCTCACCGGACCGAATGTCTCCTCACCCCAAAGGGCAATGGCCGATTGCGTTTCGCGCGGGTTCGTCATGAGATCCCTCCTCTTTCGTCTGTATACGTCTTATACCGCAAGTCGGCATCCGGGCCACCCTTCCACTCTTCGCGTCTTGCAGGCGCTCGCAATGACGGCAGAGAAGACGGGATTACTTTTCTCGCCGCTTGTCCCGGCGAAAGCCGGGGTCACCCGTGTGTCACAGAGGGGATAACCCTGTCTCTCTCGCGCCACAGCGAGAATAAGTCACCCCGGGAAGATTTTCCCGTCCGGGGACAAGTCGCATATCGCGACACGAAGAGGCCGTGAGAGAGACGAACAGGACGCCCGTGCCGTCTCCCGTTCGGTCACCTCGAAGCGTCCGAAATCCATTCGTGACGTTTCGATGACATTTCGATGACAATCGGCCGTGTTTATCCCCGGCGCCGGGGATTAAGCGGCGACCCGCACCATGCCGTCCTTCACCTCGACGGCGACGCGCTCCAGACTCTTTCCCGCGCAAGGTCCGCTCGTGCAGAAGCCGTCCTCGATGCGGAAAAGTGCTGCGTGATTGCCGCAGAGAATTTGTGTCTCGTCCTGCGTGAGAAACCTGTCCGGCCAGTTGTCGAGCCGCATCGCGGCATGCGGGCAGAGATTGAGATAGGCGTAGACGGTGCCATCCTTCCGTATAAGGAAGATATCGAGGCGCGATCCGCCGGACCCAAGCGTCAGGCCCTTCGCGCCCGGCTCGTCGATCCCGTCAAGCGCGCAGAGTATCGTGCCGGGAAGTGGATCGCCACCTTTCCTCACGGTGCCTTCTTCAGCCCGCCCATCTTGCAGACGAGTTTCCATTCCTCCTCGCGCACGGGCTGCACGGAGAGGCGCGAATTGTTGGCGAGCACCATCTCGTGCAGCGCGGGTTCCTTCTTCACATCGTCGAGCGTCACGGGCTTCGGCATGTCCTCGACCGCTTCGATGATGACGAGGCCGAACTTTCCCTTCTCGTCCGTCGGGTCCGGGCGGTGTTCGCCGGTCACGCGCACGATGCCGACGATCCGTTTCTCGTCCACCGAATGATAGAAGAAACCGAGATCGCCCTTCTTCATCGCCTTCATGTTGTTGTTCGCCTGGTAGTTGCGAACGCCGTTCCAGGGCTCACCCTTCGCGCCCTTCTTCTTCTGGTCGTCCCATGACCAGGTGGAGGGTTCGGATTTGAAAAGCCAGTAGGCCATCGCGCCTGCGTCTCCCCTATTCCTTCGGACCGAGCAGCCATTTCCAGGCGCGCACTTCCGTATGCGCGAAGAGCCCGGCCATGTTGTAGGGATCGTTCTCGACGAGTTTCTCCGCGGTCGCACGGTCGGGCACGTCGATCACCAGCATCGAGCCGTTCATCACGCTCGCATCGTCATTGGTGAAAGGGCCGCCGATCCTGACGCAGCCTGCATCGCCCCAATATTTCAGGTGCGCATCGCGGTTTGCGAGGCGGAGGTCCAGTGCGTCCGGCTTGTCGGTGCAGATGAGGCAGAAGAGCATTTCGATGTTTCCGTTTCTGGTGTCAGGTCTCGGCGCGGAAGGGGCGGGCGAGAAGCGCGGCGATCGTATCGTCGACCGTCGCCTTCGCCGTCACGATTGCGGCGACCGCTTCGGCGATCGGCATTTCAATATCGTATTTTCGCGCGAGCGCAATGACGGCGGTTGCGGAATGCACACCTTCGCTCACCGAGTTGCGCGCGCCCATCACCTCCTCCAGCGTCCTCCCCTCTCCGAGCGCGATGCCGAGAGACATGTTGCGCGACTTCGGCGAGTTGCAGGTAAGGATGAGATCGCCGAGACCGGAGAGACCGGCGAGCGTTTCCATGTGCGCGCCCATGGCGAGGCCGAGCCTTGCCAGTTCCGCGAAGCCGCGTGTGGTGAGCGCCGCGCGTGCGCTGTCGCCGAATTTCTTTCCCTCCACGATGCCGCAGGCGATCGCGAGCACGTTCTTCACCGCGCCGCCGATTTCCGCGCCGATGAGGTCGGACGAATAATAGGGACGGAATGTGGGCAGGCCGATAGCGTTGCCGAGCGCTTCGGCCGCCTCTTCGTCCTCGCAGGCAAGCGTCACCGCCGTCGGCAGTCCGCGCGCGACCTCGGCCGCGAAACTCGGACCGGAGAGGACGGCGGGCATCGCCTGCGGCATCGCCTCTGCCAGAACCTCCGTAAGCAGATAATTGGTCGATTGCTCGACGCCCTTGGCGCAGAGCATGACGGGTTTTCCTTCCGCGACATCGGGCGCCAGTTTTTCAAGCACACTGCGCATGTGCTGCGCGGGCGTCACCATCAGGATCGCATCCGCCTCCGCCGCCTCGCTCAAGCCGCCTGTCGCGCGCAGCTTCGGGTCGAGCGCGATGCCGGGCAGGAAGAGGTGGTTCTCATGGACGCCGTTGACGCTCTCCACGACCTCCGCCTCGCGCGCCCAGAGCACCGCTTCGCGGCCCGCCATGGCCGCGACCTGGGCCAGCGCGGTGCCCCAGGCGCCCCCGCCGACGACAGCTATCTTGTTGTATTTATTTCTCAAAATGGCTCTCCCCGGCGCTCTTGCGTGTGGCGGCGGCTAACGATTGAACGATTCGTTGAATCGTTACTCCGCCGCCTTACAGTCATGTGTATGACCACTCCAGACGATCCGCACCAGAAAATCATTGCGGCGGCCAAACGCCGCTTCACGCATTACGGCTATACCAAAACAACGATGGCCGAACTTGCCCCTCGCCATCGCTGGCTGCACGCTCGTACTGATCGTGCAGACCTCGGGCATCGCCCGCATCGTCTGACACACCGTTTTCCTCGACCGGGCCTTATCCCTCCCCTCAAGCAAGGCCCGGTGATCCCCGAGCCCTCCTCCCCGGAGGGTGCTTGGCCGCGCCGCTTCCCCCGGCGGCGGGGTTCTTTTTTGGTTTCATATTTGTTCTCAGGCGAGGTGCTGTTTCGCGAAGCGGACGATATGCGCGATGGCCTCGCGGGCTTCAGGCAGCATGTCGGCATTGAGCTGCCAGACATGCCAGACTTTCGGCCAGACCTCGATCGCGGTTTCGACGCCGGCCGCCGTCAGTGCTGCCGCCATGCGTGTCGAGTCGTCCCGCAGCATTTCCTTCTCGCCCACCTGGAAGAGGGTGGGCGGGAAGCCCGAGACATCGCCATAAAGCGGCGAAACGAACGGGTCGCGCTCGTCGATGCCGGGGAAGTAGACCGGCTTCAGGCTGTGGAAGATATCCGGTACGAAGAGCGAATCGGCTTCGGCATTGGTGCGGTAGGAGTCGCCGGTCGCGGCCATGTCGGTCGCGGGCGAAAGACAGATCAGCGCTGCCGGCAGGTGCAGGCCCTCGGCCTTCAGCCGCAAGGCAAGGGCAAGCGTCAGATTGCCGCCAGCGGAATCGCCACCCACGAGGATCGATTTCGCGGGGATACCCTTCTCAAGGAGACCTCTATAGGCAGCCACGCAATCGTCGAGACCGGCGGGATAGGGATGCTCGGGCGCCAGCCGGTAATCGATCGCATAGACGGGAATGCCGATATCCTTTGCGAGCCGCCAGGTGAGCGGGCGGTGCGTGCGCGGCGATCCGGCGACGAAGCCGCCGCCATGGATATAGAGAAAGGCCGCGCGGTCCTTCGTTCCCGGCGCCGACAGCCTTTCGGCCGCGACACCGCCAAGCGTCAGCTCTTCGAGCGCGATATCGGCAGGGAGCTTCGACATGCGCGGCTCCATCTGCAGCATGACCGGCCGCAAGAGCTGCACATCGGGATTCTTGCGGAAGCGGCGCTTTACCTGCCAGCGCATCAGCAGGTTGAGCAGCGATAGCTGAAAACTCATTCGGGGAAGTCCTCTCAGGCCTTTACGCCGGCACCCCGCGCAGGCGCCGCATCGGGATCAAGCGGCCAACGTGCGCGCGGACCGGCATCGATTGGGTCTGTCAGTCCGAGCGCAAGCCTTTCCGCCCCCGCCCATGCGATCATCGCACCATTATCCGTGCAGAGTTTGAGCGGCGGCACAACAAATTCGTATCCGCATGCGTGAGCCGACACCATCAATCGTTCGCGCAGCAGCATGTTGGC
>JACIYQ010000381.1 GCA_014359855.1 Parvibaculum sp. | reverse complement strand
CAGAAAGTCTTTCGCGAACAAGGTCTTAAGTTCGTCGCCGAGACGGGACGCGGCACCGTCGACACGTCGCTGGCGGAGCTTGCGCGAGAGGCCGTGGAGCGCGGCGACCAGGAGGAACGCGAGGTCCCCGGAAAGCCCGTGACCGCGAGCGGCCGCAAGCGCCTGGAGGTGCTGCTGGAAGACCTCATCTCGCTCAAGAACGAGATCGACGAGACCTTGTGGGAGAGCGAGGACGAGGAGAGCTGAGAAAGCTCCGAAAATCCCGAAAATTCCTTGAGAAATGCGGGTTTGGCCCGTTGCCGCAATGAGGCAGCGCGTCTATATTCCGCGCCTCCGAGGTGGTAACGCCCCGGTACCGGTCGTCGGAGCGTAGCGCAGCCCGGTAGCGCACTTGTCTGGGGGACAAGGGGTCGTCGGTTCGAATCCGGCCGCTCCGACCATTCCTGCCCGAAAGGGCAGACGCAGCAAAGCCTTAGGAGCCCGTGCCGATGATTGGCCAGATTCTTCCGATCTTCCTTTTCCTCGTTGCGATCTTCGTGCTGAACAAGCTCGTGACCGGCCGTTTCGGCTGACTGTCACACGAACGTCATCGTACTGTCATAAATGGAATGCGGGTGCCGGTGCGCGCCCGCTTCTACACCTCGTCGGGACGGACCATCCAGACGATGAGGTATTTGGCGGGAAACGCCCAAATCACACCTGCGGTGATGTAGTAGAGAAACTGGACCAGGCCATTCTCCGGCAGGTGTCCGCTCACCGCGATCGTCATGATCAGAAACGAGTAGAGCACCAGGAAAGTCAGGAGCACGATCGTGCCGATGAGTTTGCGGGTGCGGATGCCGAGGCGCATGGGCCGTCTCCGGGGCGTCTTCGTTTCGGGATGGCTCTCCATACGGCATTCGCGGGATTTGCGCAAAGCGGGGGGAGGCTCCATGCTCTCGCGCGGCGACCTGTCGCGGCAGCTTGCGGCCAGGCTTGAGCGGATGGGCGGGGTAAGAGATTTTCCATGAGCGTTCTTCCACGCATCAATGCGGTCGAGAGGGCCGACGAGAACAGGCGCGCGATTGCCTGGTGGCTTTTCGGCGTGGCCGCGCTCGTCTTCGTCATGGTGGTGGTGGGAGGCCTGACGCGGCTCACCGAGAGCGGGCTCTCGATCACCGAGTGGAAACCGGTGACCGGCGCGCTGCCGCCGATGAGTGAGGCGCACTGGCAGGAAGAGTTCGCGCTCTACAAGCAGATCCCGCAATACGAGATCATGAACAAGGGAATGACGCTCCACGAGTTCAAGACGATCTACTGGTGGGAGTGGAGCCACAGGCTGCTCGGCCGTCTGATCGGCTTTGCCTTCCTCGCGCCTTTCATCTGGTTTGCGCTGACGCGGCGCATCGAGCGCACAGTGGTGCCGAGACTCATCTTCCTGTTCGTGCTGGGCGGCGCGCAAGGCGCGCTCGGCTGGTGGATGGTGAAGAGCGGTCTCGTCGACCGGACGGAGGTGAGCCAGTACCGGCTCGCCGCGCATCTCGGCCTTGCGACGATCATCTATGGCGCGCTGATCTGGACGGCGCTCGATCTGTGGCATGGGAAGAGCACGCGGTTTCTGAGCGGGCTGTCGAAGGCGGCGCTCGGGCTGATCGTATTGATCTTCATGCAGACGATCCTCGGCGCCTTCGTGGCGGGCATTCGCGCGGGGCTCATCTACAACACCTGGCCGCTGATGGCCGGCGCCTTCATTCCGGACGGGCTCTTCGCGATGAAGCCCGTCTGGCACAATTTCTTCGAGAGCCATCTCACCGTGCAGTTTCAGCACCGGATGACGGCCTATCTGCTGCTTGCGTTCGCGGCGTGGCATGCGTGGCGTGCGCGGAAGACGGAAGCGGCCGGAACGGCGAACCTGCTTTTCGCGGCGGTGATCGCACAGGCGGCGCTTGGCATATGGACGCTCATCTGGGTGGTGCCGGTCCCGCTCGGCGCGGCGCATCAAGCGGGGGCGATGATCGTGTTCGGGATTGCGGTCTGGCATGCGCACAGGCTGGCGAAGTAGGATAAGAGCTCTGTGGGCTGTGGGGGGCTCCGAGCATGGACAAAAACGATCTGCAACTTGTTGGCGTGCTGACCTTTACAATCGGCTTCCTCTTGGGAACCGTCGCATGGTCGTACGACTCTGGAACTCTCTGGTCCGCAGTGACAGCAGGGTGGTTTCAGGCAATAGGCTCTGTCGTGGTCATTGCTTGGGCAGCATGGTTTCCAATTAGTATAGCCAAGGCGCGGGAACGACGGGCGGCAGATTCCCTCATCCGCGGTCTTGGCGACGAATGTGTGCAGATAGTTCTTAGCCGGGTGATGGCTACTCGGTATCTGTTGTCGAAAGTAGGGCAGCAATTTGATCGGGAGAGCTTTAACCTGATCTATTTTCGTACGCTGGAGGAAACGTCGCACCCCAGTCCAAACTATTCGGTGGCAATCCAGAAGTTCGACTTGTTGGATGCTGACGCGCAGGCAGCTCTATTCAAGTTCCATCTTGCGCACAGACAAGCGAGTCAGACAGCGCGGATTGTGTTAGATGGAATTTCTGCAAACTTAGCGCAACCCATTTCGGCACAGCGAGTTCGTGGTCTTGAGAAAACGGCTGTGCACTCGATTTGGCATTGCTACAATACCATGCGCAAACTTTCTGGTTCTGAAGCCGTTGCGCGACGCACGGCACGTGATCTCCTAAGTGGGCTATATTCGCATCTCGATATAATCAACGAAGCGATGTTAATCGACGTGCTTGATCACATGCGGAAAACCGGTGAAGTCCCTAATTTTGCCTTTTTTGCAGATGGTGCGTGACTCTTAGAAATCCGATGTCATCCCGGCGAAAGCCGGGATCCATGGGCGGTTCAATTGTCACAGGTCGCCGACAGGCAGATGGACCCCGGCTTTCGCCGGGGTGACACTTGTTTTTTTGGCTTCGGTTAGCGGCCGCTACGCCTTCAACGCCTGGTCGAGGTCGGCGATGATGTCGCCGGCGTCTTCGATGCCGACGGAGAGGCGGACGACGTCGGGGCCGGCGCCTGCCGACTTCTTCTGTTCATCCGTCAACTGACGATGGGTCGTCGAGGCCGGGTGGATGATGAGGCTCCGCGTGTCGCCGACATTGGCGAGGTGGCTGAGCAGCTCCACCTTGCTCACGAGCTTCACGCCCGCATCGTAACCGTCCTTGAGGCCGAAAGTGAAAACGGCGCCCGCGCCCTTCGGCGAATATTTCTTCATGAGTGCGTTGCCGGGATCGCCGTCGAGGCCCGCATAGGACACCCAGGAAACCCTGGGGTGGCCTTTGAGGAACTTCGCAACCTTCAGCGCATTGTCGCAATGGCGCTGCATGCGCAGCGGCAGCGTTTCGATGCCGGTGAGGATCATGAAGGCATTGAAGGGCGAAATGGCGGGGCCGAGGTCGCGCAGGCCGAGCACGCGGCAGGCGATGGCGAAGGCGATGGGACCGAAGGTCTCGTGGATCTTCAGGCCGTGATAGCTCTCGCAGGGCTCCGAGAGCGTCGGATAGTTGCCGGACTTCGACCAGTCGAACTTGCCGCCATCGACGATGATGCCGCCCATGGAATTGCCATGGCCGCCAAGGAACTTCGTCGCCGAATGGACGAC
>JACIYQ010000380.1 GCA_014359855.1 Parvibaculum sp. | reverse complement strand
ATAAACACGGCGAACTATACCGACTATGTGGACATGAGAATTGCCTATGACGGCGGTGTGATGCGCGTTCTCACGCCTGCCTCGCATGTCTACGCTTCGAACTCGCACATCTTCCTTGTGTGGATGTTCGGCACATCCATCGTCCTGATCATCGTCGCTCTGCTTTTTCTCAGGAACCAGATCCGTCCGATCGAAAAACTCGCGGAAGCGGCGGAATCCTTCGGCATGGGGCGCGACATACCGAACTACCGCCCTCAGGGTGCGTCGGAAGTCCGCCGGGCCGCCAATGCCTTCATGGAGATGCGCGCGCGCATCCAGCGCCAGATCGAGCAGCGTACGGCCATGCTCGCCGGCGTCAGCCATGATCTGCGCACGCCGCTCACACGCTTCAAGCTGCAACTCGCCATGCTCGGCGAAAGTGCGGAACTGGCGGATCTCCGCGCCGATGTCGCGGAGATGGAGCGTATGCTCGACGACTATCTCGAATTCGCGCGCGGGCATCAGGGCGAGGCGTCCGAGGAGACCGACCTCGGTGAACTCATTGAGGAGGTGCGCGACGACAGCCTTCGCAAGGGACACGATGTACGGCTCGATCTGCATGGCGATCTCACCCTGCCGCTCCGCCGCAACGCCTTCAAACGCTGCCTCACCAATGTCATCGACAACGCAGGCAAATATGCAAAGCACGTCTGGGTAACCGCGATCCGCGATGCCGACAGTGACGAGGGCGGCAGCATCGACATTCTCGTGGACGATGACGGTCAGGGTATTCCCGAGGAACAGCTCGAAGAAGTGTTCCGTCCCTTCTACCGCCTGGACGCGGCACGAAACCTCGACACCGGCGGCACGGGCCTTGGCCTTGCCATCGCGCGCGACATCGCCCGCGGCCATGGCGGCGACATCACCCTTTCCCGCAGCCCCATGGGCGGCCTTCGGGCGATCATTCACCTGCCCGTGTAATTTAGGTCAATATGATTGACCTTTATCTGCCGCTCGCGCTAGCCTCGCGGACCGGCTGGCAGGGAGAAAACAGCATGGAAGTGCCCGCAATCGTCGCTGCATGGCAGACCGCTTGGCAGAGGCTCGACCCCGAGCGGGTGGCGAGCCTCTACGCGGAGGAGGCAACGCATATGAGCGAGGTCGTCGCGGCGCGAATGAACCGTGCCGACGGCACGCTGAAGGGAGTGGATGAAATCCGTGCTTACGCTTCCGCCGCCGCCAGCCAGCTCAAGAGCTTCCGGGCGGACCTTCTGAACGTGATCGCGGAGGAAACGGCGGACGGCGGCCGGGCTTCGGTCGAATACTGGCGCGTGGTGAACGGCGATGAAGCGGGCCGGAAGCGCGTCGTCGAAATTATCGAATGGCGGGGAGAGAAGATCACCGCCTGCCGCGTCTTCCACTTCTGAAAGCCATCACGCAGCCTTTTCTTCATCCGGTGCTTCCCGGCGCCGCCGGGGATCGAAGCGGGACAGGCGTTCGAGCAGTTCCGAACCTTCGCGAAGGCGCCGGTCAAGCTCGGCCATGGTCTTCGACTGATCCTCGCCATCGTCAAGCCAGACGCGAAACGCCGCGCCCCACACCAACGCAAGGCCGCGCACACGCACCGCGCCTGCAATGCCGGAGGAATCGATGCCGGCCGCTTCCAGCATCCAGCCCATCGACTGAAAGAGCGGCCTCGCAAGCCGCACACCCGCTAGAGGATCGCCGCGCATATCGGCGGCAATGCGCTTAAACGCCGCCTTGTCCTCCGAAAGCGCGTCGAAACGCATCATCAGCACATCGAAGAGACGGTCGCGCGCCACCTCACCGGACATGTCTTCCGCCGAAACATCCTGCAGAACCTTTGCGTCGATCCGGCGTCCATAGGCCGCAAGAATTTGGGCCTTGGAGGAGAAGCTCTTCGACAGCTCCGAGAGACTGACCTTCGCCGCTTTCGCGATATCGGCGAGCGAAAGTCCCGTCCAACCGCGCGAGGCAGCAAGCCTCAGCGCGGCATTGACGATTTTCTCTTCCGGGTCGAGCTTGCGCGCCATCTTCTCTCTCCTGCCGAGAAAGCATAGGCAGTCCGCCCACCTCTGGCGAGGGTTCCTACTTGCCGAGCACCCTTGCCCTGTCCCGCGCGGCAAGCGCGGCCCGCCGCATCAACGGTGACAATCCGCCCTCCCCCATCAGCACGTCGAGCGCCGCCGCAGTCGTGCCGCCGGGAGAGGTGACATTGGCCCGAAGTTCGGAGGCAGGTTCATTCATCCGGTGGAGCATCTCGCCCGAGCCGCTCACCGTCGCGCGCGCAAGCTTCATCGCGAGCATTGCATCGAGCCCCAGCGCTTCGCCCGCCGCAGCGAGACACTCCACCATGTAGAAGACATAGGCCGGACCACTGCCCGACACGGCCGTCACAGCATCGATCAGCCCCTCGCTCTCGACCCATCCAACCTCCCCCACCGCGGCGAGAAGACGATCCGCGAGTTCCTTTTGCTCCGGCGTCACGCGCGCATTGGCACAGGCGACCGTAATCCCCCGCCCGATCGCCGCCGGCGTATTCGGCATGGCGCGAATGGCGCGAACCTCTGCGCCGAGCAGGTCCTC
>JACIYQ010000038.1 GCA_014359855.1 Parvibaculum sp. | reverse complement strand
CTGCTCGAACGGCTCCGCTTCCTGTCGATCTCCGCATCGAACCTCGACGAGTTCTTCATGGTCCGCGTGGCCGGCCTTCGCGGCCAGGTGAGCGCGGGCGTGACCACGCTGAGCCAGGACGGATGTACGCCGGCCCAGCAACTCGATCTCGTGAACACGATGGCGAACGAGCTCATGCGCGAGCAGCAGCGCCAATGGGTATCGCTCCGCCACGAGATGCGCGACAACGGTCTTGCCGTTCTCGAACCTGACGAAGTGACGCCGGAGGAATTCACCTGGCTCGAGACCCGCTTCCTCGAACAGGTCTTTCCCGTTCTGACGCCGCTCGCGATCGACCCGGCCCATCCTTTCCCGTTCATCCCCAATCTGGGCTTTGCGCTTGCCCTGCAGCTTCGCCGCATTTCGGACGGCAAGCTGATGGATGCGCTCCTGCCCGTGCCGACGCAGGTCGAGCGCTTCATCCGCCTGCCTGCCCGCGACGACGCGCCGGGCATCCGCTTCGTCAGCCTCGAAAACATGATCGGCCTGTTCCTCGACAGGCTCTTCCCCGGATACAATGTGATCGGGCAGGGCGCGTTTCGGCTCCTGCGCGACAGCGACATCGAAATCGAGGAAGAAGCCGAAGACCTCGTGCGCTATTTCGAAAGCGCGCTGAAGCGCCGCCGCCGCGGCAGCGTCATCCGCCTGAAGATCGAGGCGCGCACGCCGGCCTCGCTTCGCCAATTCGTGGTTCACGAACTCGGTGTCACCGAGCGGGAACTCGTGTCCGTCGAGGGCCTTCTCGGCCTCGCCCAGACGAGCCAGCTCATCGTCGACGACCGGCCGGACCTCAAGTTCCCGCCCTATAATGCGCGCTTCCCGGAACGCATCCGCGACCATGGTGGCGACTGCTTCGCCGCGATCCGCTCGAAGGACATCATCGTCCATCACCCCTATGAGTCCTTCGATGTCGTCGTGCAGTTCATCCGCCAGGCGGCGGCCGACCCGGACGTCGTGGCGATCAAGCAGACGCTCTACCGGACCTCGAAGGACAGCCCCATCGTGCAGGCGCTGATCGAGGCGGCCGAAGCCGGCAAGTCGGTTACGGCTCTGGTCGAATTGAAGGCGCGCTTCGACGAGGCGGCGAATATCGTCTGGGCACGGAATCTCGAGCGTGCGGGCGTGCAGGTCGTCTTCGGTTTCATCGAACTCAAGACACACGCGAAGATTTCGCTCGTGGTGCGCCGCGAGGGCGGCCAACTCCGCTCCTATGTGCATTTCGGCACCGGCAACTATCACGCCGTTACCGCAAAAATTTATACCGATTGCTCGATGTTCACCTGCGATCCGCGTCTGGCCCATGACGCCTCTCAGGTCTTCAACTACATCACCGGCTATGCGGAGCCGAAACATCTCGAACTTCTTGCCATTTCGCCGATCAACATGCGCTCGCGCCTGATCGCCGATATCGATGCCGAGATCGGGCACGCCAAGGCGGGACGCCCGGCGGCCATCTGGGCCAAGATGAACTCGCTCGTCGATGCGCAGATCGTCGACAAGCTCTACGAGGCGAGCCAGGCCGGCGTCCAGATTCACCTGATCGTGAGAGGCATTTGCTGCCTGCGTCCCGGCGTGCCCGGCCTTTCGGACAATATTCGCGTGAAAAGCATCATCGGACGCTTTCTGGAGCATTCGCGCATTGTCTGCTTTGGCAACGGACATGGCTTGCCGAACGACCGCGCGAAGGTCTATATCGGATCGGCGGACTGGATGCCGCGCAATCTCGACCGACGGGTGGAGATACTTGTCCCGATTTTGAACCCCACGGTTCACGATCAGGTCCTCGACCAGATCATGGTTGCCAACCTGAAGGACAACCAGCAGAGTTACGAACTGCATCCGGACGGCACGTACAAGCGAATCATGGTGCGCGAGGGCGAGGAGCCGTTCAACGCCCATACCTATTTCATGAATAACGCGAGCCTCTCCGGGCGTGGCACCTCACTCAAGAAAAACATTCCACCCAAGTTCGACATCAAGTCGGCTTAAGCCTGTCTTGCGGCTAACGGCGGAGGACAAGCTGTGAGCCGCGCAAGAGCCGGAGGCCGCTTCGGCATTGTCGATCTCGGATCGAACTCCGTCCGCCTCGTCGTCTATGCGGGCGTCGAACGCAATCCCGTTGTCGTCTTCAACGAAAAGGTCATGGCGGGGCTCGGGCGCTCCCTTGCCTCCACGGGCCGCCTCGACCCCAAGGGGATCGAGCGCGCTCTCGATGCGCTTCGCCGTTTCATGGCGCTCAGCGAGCAGATCGGTGTGCCGAGGCTCGTGGTGGCGGCGACTGCCGCGGTTCGCGATGCGGAAGACGGGCCCGCTTTCCTGGAACGCGCGGAGAAAATCTGCGGCTTCAAGATCATGCTCCTGTCCGGAATGGACGAGGCGCGCATTTCGGCGCAGGGCGTCCTTTCAGGCATTCCGCAGGCGGACGGGCTCGCCGGCGACCTTGGCGGCGGCAGCCTCGAGCTCGTGCCTGTCGCGGATGGAAAGCCCGGTGCGGGCGCGACCCTTCCGCTCGGGCCGCTCCGCCTGATGGACCTCTCGCATGGCAGCCTCGCCGAGGCCGAGGCCCTTGTCGAACGCACGCTCGGCGAGCAGGCCTGGCTGAAGGATTTTCAGGGCAAGCCGATCTATGCCGTGGGCGGTGTCTGGCGAAATCTCGCCCGCATCCACATGGCTCAGCGCAATTACCCGATCCACGTTCTCCATCAATATGTCATTCCGGCGCGCGATGCCGCCGACATTTCCCGTGTCATCGAGAAGCTGGGGCCGAAGTCGCTTGCGCAGATTCCCGATGTATCGGAACGCCGCGTGGAAGCGCTGCCATTCGGCGCGCTCGTGCTCGACAAGCTGATCGGCGCTTCGAAGGCGAAGGAAGTTGTCGTTTCCGCCTACGGGCTGCGCGAGGGCCTTCTGTTCGAATGTCTCGACAAGAAGGAACAGCAGAAAGATCCGCTCATCGAAGGCTGCCGCGATCTCGCCGGGCGTCTCGCGCGCTTTCCGCAGCACGGCAACGAATTCTTCAAATGGACAGCGCCGATCTTCGCCGAAGGGGGGCTCGACGAAACACCCGAGGAGGCAAGGCTCCGTCATGCCGCCTGCATTCTTGCCGATATCGGCTGGTATGTGCATCCCGATTACCGCGCGCATCATGCGATGACGCAGATATTGCTCGCGCCGTTCTCCGGCATCGACCACCGGGGCAGGCTTTATCTGGCCCGCGTCGGCTATCACCGGCATGAGGGCAGGGGCGAGCCCGAGATGCTCGGCAACCTTACGCCATTCATGACCGAACGCGACAACGAGCGCGCCCTGGTCCTCGGTCTCGCATTGCGCCTTGCCTTCACGCTTTCCGGCGCCACCATGGGCATGCTGCCGAAGACGCGCTTCGACGCCGGCAAGAACACACTCACCCTTATCGTGCCGAAGAAGTACGAGGCGCTGGTGGGCGAGGTGGTCGCGAAGCGTCTGGCCGCGCTCGCCCGCGCGCTGGGCCGCAAGAGCGACATCCGGATCGGAAAGTAGCCCGACCGCTTTCGCTGGCGAGCGGGGCCCTTCCGCTCTAGAATTAACCTCGACGTAACCCAATGCCGGACGCTGAAGGCGCGGCGGGATTTGCGCGGCCCCCTTCAGAAGATCCGTCGTCCGGTCTGCCGGAGGAGACGATCATGGGAATGCCGGTCAAGCTCTTCACTTATCTGCACGAGAACAATGCCGACTACGAAGAGGTCAGGCATCCGCGCGAGGTCTCGACGAGCCGTATCGCCGAGCGCCTGCAAGCTCGACCTGGCCAGTCTTTCGCACATGCTGGACGAGCGCATCGGTCTGGCGACGGAAGCCGAGATCGAGAGCTGCTTCCGCGATTGCGACGCGGGCGCGCTGCCGCCGCTGGGCGAGCCTTACGGGATGAAGGTCTGCTACGACGATGCAGTCGCGACGCAGCCGGAAATCTATTTCGAGGCGGGAGACCACAAAACGCTGGTGCATATGAGCGGCGCGGACTTTGCGCGGCTGATGGGCAATGCAAGTCATGGCTCCATCGCAAGGCATATGTGACGCGGACTGCCGCTAGCTCTTCGGCGTCTCGATCAGGACGATGCGCTTGCCCTTTGCGCCGATCGCGAGTTCGCCGCGCTTGAGGCGCAGCGCGTCTTCGCCGAAGAGTTCGCGCCGCCAGCCTTTCAGGGCCTGCACGTCGGCTTCCGCATGGGCGGCGATCAGTTCGAGGTCGCTCACATTGGCGACGAGCTTCTGCGCTACGTCGTGCTCCTCGCATTTCTGCTTGAGCAGCACCTTCAGGAGCTCGACCAATGGCGCAATTCCCGCCGGGAGAGGCTCCGGCCCCTCGACCACGGGGATATCCTCTTCCTTCATGGCGAGGCCGCGCTCGACCGCTTCCATCAGGCTGGCAGCGGCGCGGCTGTTCGAAAATCCCTTGGGCACGGCGCGCAACGCATCGAGGTCGCTCACGCTCCTGGGGAGCTGCGTCGCGATCTCGGAAAGCGCGTCGTCCTTCATGATGCGCGAGCGCGGCATGTCGCGCTCCTGCGCCTGCCGTTCGCGCCAGGCGGCAATCTCCACCATCACGGCGAGGCCCCGGCGCCCGCGAAAGCGCATTTTCAGCCGCTTCCAGGCGTTCTCGGGCCGCATGGCATAGGTCTCGGGGTCCTGCAGCACGGCCATTTCCTCGGCCACCCAATGCGAACGCCTGGTCTGGGTGAGGCGCTTGGCCAGCACCTCGTAGATGGTGCGGAGATAGGTGACGTCCGCCATCGCATACTGGATCTGCTTCTCGGAAAGCGGCCGCCTGGACCAGTCCGTGAAGCGCGAGGACTTGTCGACGCTGCCGCCCGTGAGCTGCCGGACCAGCGTCTCGTAGCCGACTGAGTCGCCGAAGCCGCAAACCATGGCCGCGACCTGCGTGTCGAAGAGCGGATCGGGGATCGCATCCCCTTCGTGATAGAAAATTTCGATGTCCTGCCGGGCGGCATGAAAGACCTTCACGACCTTCCGGTTCTTCATCAGGGCGTAGAAGGGGGCAAGGTCGATATCCGGCGCCAGCGGGTCGATGATGATCTCGTCTTCCGGCCCGGCAAGCTGGATCAGGCACAGGATCGGCCAGAAGGTCGAATCCCGCATGAATTCGGTGTCGACGGTGACGTAGCCAGCCGTCGAAAGCCGGGCGCAGGCGGCCTTCAGGGCCTCGTTGGTCGTAATAATTTCCATGGCCGCTCTATAGCCGATCTCGTGGCTCCTGTCGCGCCGGAGATAAGAGAAGGAAGGCGGGCCGCCCGCCCTTGACAAGGGCCGCCGATCCGTGCGCTTTTCCCGTTCGCCGGATGTATACCGCCGGTTATTTTCCGCCGATTCGTTCAAGAATCCCAAGGCCTTAGAATAATGAGCAGTTTCCGCAGCCACACCTGTGGCGAGCTTCGCAAGTCGCATGTGGGCGAGACGGTCCGTCTTGCCGGCTGGGTCCACCGCAAGCGCGACCATGGCGGCCTCCTTTTCATCGACCTGCGCGACAATTACGGGCTGACCCAGCTCGTCTTCGACCCGGATCGGGCAGAGGCCTTTGGCCTTGCGGAAAAGGTCCGTTCCGAATTCGTCGTGGGCATCGAAGGGAAGGTCGTCGCGCGTTCGGCCGAGACCGTGAACCCGAACCTGCCCAGCGGCGAAATCGAGATCGCGGTCTCCTCGCTCGAGGTGCTGTCCGAGGCGCAGGACCTGCCGCTGCCGGTCTTCGGCGAGCCGGACTACCCGGAAGACATCCGCCTCAGCTACCGTTTCCTCGACCTGCGCCGCGAGACACTGCACCGGAACATCCTGCTCCGTTCGAAGATCATCGCTTCCGTCCGCAGGCGGATGACCGATGCAGGCTTCAACGAATTCCAGACGCCGATCCTCACCGCGTCCTCTCCGGAAGGCGCGCGCGATTTCCTCGTGCCGTCGCGCATGCACCCCGGCAAGTTCTATGCGCTGCCGCAGGCGCCGCAGCAGTTCAAGCAGCTCATCATGGTGGCGGGCTTCGACCGCTACTTCCAGATCGCGCCCTGCTTCCGCGACGAGGACGCGCGCGCCGACCGCAGCCCGGGCGAGTTCTACCAGCTCGATGTCGAGATGAGCTTCGTCACGCAGGACGACGTCTTCGCCGCCATCGAGCCCGTGCTGCATGGCCTGTTCGAGGAGTTCGCGGACGACCGCAAGGTCTCGCCTTACCCCTTCGTTCGCATCCCTTATGCGGAGGCCATGCGCAAATACGGCTCCGACAAGCCGGACCTGCGCAACCCGATCGAGATGCAGAACGTGACGGAGCAGTTCCGCGGTTCCGGCTTCAAGGTCTTTGCCGGCATGATCGAAAAGGACTCGAAGGTCGAGGTCTGGGCGATCCCGGCGCCGGGCGGCGGCAACCGTGCCTTCTGCGACCGCATGAATTCCTGGGCTCAAGGAGAAGGACAGCCGGGCCTTGGCTACATCTTCTTCCGCGAAGAGGGTGGCGCGCTTGAGGGCGCGGGGCCTGTCGCGAAGAATATCGGCCCGGAGCGCACCGAAGCGATCCGCACCCAGCTTGGACTGAAAGAGGGCGATGCCGTCTTCTTCGTTGCCGGCCAGCCCGGCAAGTTCGCGAGCTTTGCCGGTCAGGCGCGCACGCGCGTCGGCACCGAGCTCGGCCTGGTGGAAGAGGGTGTGTTCAGGTTCTGCTGGATCGTCGACTTCCCGATGTATGAATGGAACGAGGACGAGAAGAAGATCGACTTCTCGCACAATCCTTTCTCCATGCCGAACTACCCGCTCGACAGGTTCCTCGCGCTCGGCAAGGACGACGCCGACGAAATTCTCGGCATCACGGCCTTCCAGTACGACATCGTCTGCAATGGCGTCGAGCTTTCCTCCGGTGCGGTGCGGAACCACAAGCCGGATGTCATGTACAAGGCCTTCGAGATCGCGGGCTATGACAAGCCGGTCGTCGAGACGAAGTTCGGCGGCATGCTGAACGCCTTCAAATATGGCGCGCCGCCCCATGGCGGCCTCGCACCCGGCATCGACCGCATGGTGATGCTGCTCGCGGGCGTCGAGAACCTGCGCGAAGTGACCATGTTCCCGATGAACCAGCAGGCGCAGGACCTCCTCATGCAGGCGCCTTCCGAGGTCGAGCCGAAGCAGCTCAAGGAACTCCATATCCGCGTCGTTCCTCCGCTCGA
>JACIYQ010000379.1 GCA_014359855.1 Parvibaculum sp. | reverse complement strand
AATTCCGCGCCGCCCGACATCTGCTTGATGGGGCGCACTTCGACGGCCGGGTCCTTCATGTCGATCCAGAACATGGTGAGGCCCTTGTGCTTGGGCACATTCGGGTCCGTGCGCGTGAGCAGGATGCCGTAGTCGCAGAAATGAGCGCCGGAGGTCCAGACCTTCTGGCCGTTGATGACCCATTCGTCGCCATCCTTTTCGGCCCTGGTGCGGAGCCCCGCGACGTCCGAACCGCCGGCGGGTTCGGAGAAGAGCTGGCACCAGATTTCGTCGCCGCGCACGGCGGGACCGACGAAGCGCTGCTTCGCCTCGTCCGAGCCCCAGGCCATGACGGTCGGGATGCACATGCCGAGCCCGATGGCGAAGATGCCGCCGGGGACGGCGTATTTCGATTCTTCCTGACCGTAGATCACGTTGTTTATGGTGGTGCCGCCACCGCCGCCCCACTCCTTCGGCCAGGTGATGCAGGCGTAACCGGCATCGGCCTTTTTCGCCTGCCATGCTTTCGACTGGGCGATCAGTTCGTTCAGGTCCTTCGGCGGCGCGATGTCTTTGGCGTTTTCCTTGCGGATCGCGTTCTTGTCCAGCCATGCGCGGACTTGCGCGCGGTAGGCGGCTTCTTCGGTGGTGTCGTTGAAATCCATTCTGGTTCTCCCGAAATTCGTTTTCCGTCCCCGTCCCCTCGATTGTCATTGCGAGCGAAGCGAAGCAATCCAGAGCGGCACAGTTCAGTGCCCGCGGCCCCTGGATTGCCGCGTCGCGGCTTCGCCGCTCCTCGCAATGACGATGAAGGAAAGAGGGGTCATCATTTCAAATCCGCGATCAGGCCGCGCTCTTCGCTTCAAGGCGCGAGACGAGTTTTTCCTTCCACTGGATCGGCGCACCGATCATGAGGGCAAGGAGTTTCGCGCGGCGATAATGGAACTGGCAGTCGGATTCCCATGTGTAGCCGATGCCGCCATGGGTCTGGACGTTCTCCTGCGCGGCGAAGACATAGGCATCGGAGCCGGCGATGCGCGAGGCGGAAGCGGCCTCGGTGAGTTCGGCGCCTTCGTCGTTCAGCATCATGGCGCCGAAATAGGCGTTCGACTTGGCGAGTTCCTTCTTCACATACATGTCGGCGAGCTTGTGCTTGATCGCCTGATAGGAACCGATCTGGCGGCCGAAGGCGTAACGCTCGAGCGCATAGTCGCGCGCCATTTCGAGCGCGGCCTCGGTGCCGCCGACCTGTTCGAAGGCAAAGAGGACGGCCGCGCCGTCGAGCACGCGCGAAAGCTGCGGCCAGCCCTCGCCCTGCTTGCCGCCCAGGATTTCGGCGGGCGCATCCTTGAAGGCGAGCGTGACGTGTTCGCGCGAGGGGTCGATGGTGCGGACGGGCTCGGCGGAGATGCCGCCGGCCTTGAGGTCGACGATGGCGAGCGAGATCGCCTGCTCCCCCTCTTTTTGTGAATTTGGGCCGCCGGTGTTGACGGCGACGATCGCGACATCGGCCGCGCCGCCATCGGTAACGGGCTGCTTCACGCCGTCGATCTTGCCGCCCGCGAATTTCGTTTCGATGTTGCGCGGGTGGGCGGTGTGCGTGCCTTCGGAGACGGCGAGCGCGCCGACGATCTCGCCGCTGGCGAGTTTCGGCAGCCAGGCCTGCTTCTGCTTCTGCGTGCCGAAGAGCTTGATCGCCTCGGCGGCAAGATAGATCGACGAGGAAAAGGGAACGGGCGCGGCGGCGCGGCCGAGCTCTTCGGCGATGACGCAGAGCTCAAGCGCGCCGAGGCCGAGGCCGCCGAACTCCTCGGGAATGGCCGTGCCGGTGAGGCCCATCTCGACGAGGCCCTTCCAGACTTCCTTCGCATAGGGTTCGCCGCCGTCGAGGACGCGGCGCGTGACGCTCATCGGGCATTTGCCGGCAAGAAACTTGCGGACCTGCTCCTTCAGCATCTTCTGGCCGTCGGAAAAATCGAAATTCATGATGTCTCCCTTTTCGCCCTCGAAGAGGCGCATTTTTTCCGGGTTCCCGCGCGATGGCGGGCTGCCGCAGCGTTGTTTGGCGCGCATTCTCACCGCATTGAGGGCACATGAAAAGACCCCTGCGTCTGACGCCGCGTTCGCCTGGGCATGTGCGCGGGGGGAGAGCGCGAATCCGGGAAAATGAGGAGAAGAGCGCCTATTCCGGACAAACCGAAGCTTTGTCTTAAGCCCGTGCTAACCGCCCGGCGCGGATAATGACGCCAAGGTCATGTCTTTTCCGGGCGGAGGTCCCTCGTCAGATGGCGAAAGCACAGTTCCACAAGAATCAGCGGGTCTATGTGCGCCCGGTCGGCACATGGGCGGTGATCGAACGCGTCGTGCCGCAATGGGTGAAGGACATGGATGAGCCGCTGCGCATCCATTACGACGTGGGGCTCGGCCGCGAGTTCGCGGCGAGGGAACTCGAAACGGAAGAAGTGGCGACGCTTTCCCATCTCGACCCGGAGATGGAGGAGTGGCATGTGGTGCGGGTGCCGAACAAATGGCGGGGGGCCGACGAATGCGCCGGCCATCCCGTGCCCGGCACGCATCCGGTCGTCGTGACCGGCTCCCATGAAGGCGGCGGCTGGCGCGTGCCCGGCGTCGAATACGACATGACGCCGGAGCGCGTGGAGCTGCAGGCAAAAGTGATTGCGGCGGCGCCGAAGATGATGGTGCTGCTGCAGCGGGTCGCGGAATACGCGCGGACAAACGGCGAGAACCTGCCCGACGAGATGATGGCGGTGGCCGGCGATGCCGACATGCTGCTGTCGAGCATTCTCAATCCGGGCGAATAGGCCGCACAACCGAGGCAGAGTAACCGATTTGAGTACCGCCAAACCGAAAAAGCCTAAAGCCCCTGCTCCCGCTGACCATGGTGCGCAGAACCCGCAGGTACAGCTCAACGCCGCGCGCAAGGAAGGGCACGCCTTTCGCGGCGCATTGCTCGATCATTTCGCCCGGGTCGAGCACAGCCTAGGTCCCCTGCTCGTTCAAGCTTCGACGCTGCCAGTCTATGCGACGATCGCGAGGAAGCCCGCTCACCTGCTCGGCCAGAAACTTGAACAGCTCCGCAGTCTCGCGGCGGCTGAAGGCCCTCTCAAGGACCCTCTTGCCCAGGTGAGCGCGAATATCGAGGTGCTGCACAGGTTCGAGGAGATCCGGCATTTCATGGCCCATGCGACGCTTGAAGTCGTGCAGAACGAGAGCCGCGAGATGCTCTATCTCTTTCGCCTGGCCAAGCTCTGCAAGGCGAGCGTCGAGCACTCATCCATCGTGCTCGGGAAGGCAGACGCCAAATCAATCGGTGCGGAGCTTGGCGTCACGGTCCAGGCTCTGACGCGGCAACTGGACGCAGCCTGCAAGAGCTTCGGCGCCAGTGCCTCCCGGCTGCCGCGCGGTGGCGCTGCCCATCCCTCCCAACCGGCCTGATTTCAAGTCGCAGCGCCGCAATTCAGCCATTCCCCTCGCCAATAATTTCCACTCGCCTATATTGAGGCGGCGCGAGACGCGCTGCCCTGTCACATGAGTTCGAGCCCCCCATGCGCACCGAAGAGCCCCGCCCCATCCGCCTCAAGGACTATCAGGTTCCCGCCTTCACGACGCGGGAGGTGAGCCTCGATATCGAGCTCGATCCGAAGGCGACCCGCGTCCATTCGAAGCTCACGATGGAGCGGAACGAGGCGAGCGCGGACAAGACCGCGCCGCTGGTGCTGGACGGGGAGAAGCTGAAGCTCATCGAGGTGAGGATCGACGGCGAGCGGCTCGGGCCGAACCGCTACAGCGTGACAGACAAGCACCTCACGATCCATGACGTGCCGGACGGTCCCTTCACGCTTGAAACGGTGACGAATTGCGCGCCGGAAGAGAACACGGCGCTGACCGGGCTCTATCTCACGGACGGCATCTATTGCACGCAATGCGAGGCGGAAGGCTTCCGGCGGATTACCTATTATCTCGACCGGCCGGACAACATGGCGGTCTTCCGCACGCGGATCACGGGCGACAGGAAGAGCGAGCCGGTGCTGCTCTCGAACGGCAATCCGGTGAAGAAGGGCAAGACGAAGGACGGGCGGCACTTCGTCGAATGGCACGATCCCTTCCCGAAGCCTTCCTATCTTTTCGCGCTCGTCGCGGGCGACCTCGCCTCGGTGGAAGACAAGTTCATCACCATGTCGGGCCGGGAGGTGACGCTTCGCATCTTCGTGGAAAAAGGAAACGAGGACCGCTGCGCCTATGCGATGGAAGCGCTGAAGCGTTCGATGAAATGGGACGAGGAGCGCTTCGGGCGCGAATACGACCTCGACATCTTCATGATCGTCGCGGTGAGCGCGTTCAACATGGGGGCGATGGAGAACAAGGGGCTCAACGTCTTCAACGACAAATACATTCTCGCGCGGCCCGATACGGCGACGGATGCCGATTACGCGGCCATCGAAGCGATCATCGCGCATGAGTATTTCCACAACTGGACGGGCAACCGCATCACCTGCCGCGACTGGTTCCAGCTTTGCCTGAAGGAGGGCCTGACGGTCTTCCGCGACCAGGAATTCACGAGCGACATGCGCTCGCGGCCGGTGAAGCGCATTTCCGATGTGCGGCTGCTGCGCGCGCACCAGTTTCCCGAAGATGGCGGGCCGCTCGCCCATCCCGTGCGGCCGGACAGCTATATCGAGATCAACAATTTCTACACGGCAACCGTCTATGAGAAAGGCGCCGAACTCTGCCGCATGATCCACACCATGGCGGGGCCGAAACGCTTCCGCAAAGGCATGGATCTCTATTTCGAACGGCATGACGGCGAAGCGGCGACGGTGGAAGATTTCCTCGACGCGCTGGCCGATGGCGCGAAGCT
>JACIYQ010000378.1 GCA_014359855.1 Parvibaculum sp. | reverse complement strand
GGAGTGCGGGCACGGTTTAGCGCACGCGTGTTTTCTTCCTGGGCGCGAATTTCTTTCAGTCTCAACATGCAATTCGCAAAGGCTTCCGTGCCCTCCGTGAATCCCAGTTTTTTGCACTCGGCCTGATCCGATTGTTGTTGCGCCGCCGTGTGGGCGGCTTGTTCCTGCGGGCTCGCACAAGCCGCAAGTGTGGCGAGAGCCGCAACAGCAAAAGTGGTACGCACAATACGCATGGATCCCTTTCCTTTCGCTCGTCAGAAGCCCTTGGAAACACCGATGCCGACACCAAAGCCGACATTGGGTGAGCGGTTCGCATTTTCCTTGGCACGAATTTCCTTCATCTTGAGGCGGCAGTTTCCATAGGCTTCTGTATTCGGTTCGAACCCAAGCTCCACGCAATTCTTGTGATCCTCGGCATCGAGCCGTGCCTGTTGGGCTGCCGGATCGGCGCATGAGGTGAGCGCAAGCGGAAGCATCAATGCAAAGCCAAGGGCCAATCGTTTCGCCCGGTTCGCCGATGAAAATCTCAACATGTTTTCTGTCTCCCGTGCGCTGACGCCCGTTCTTAACTACCTAAGGCTACTCCCGTTTCGCGCAAGGAGGAGCGGAAAGTAACTTTCGGATTTGACTCGCCATCGGAATGAGAACGGAGCAATATAATGTTCCCGTTTTGTTCAAGTGGTGTGCTGATGGCCGGGAAAAGGCGGATCACCGCGCTCTGGTTGCCTTTCTGGCCTATCGAGCGGCTCTATCGCGATCTTGCGCAGCGGCACCCTAAGATAGCGGAAAGGCCGCGGGCTCTTGCGCGGCCGGGAGCAGGAGGTCTCCGGATAACCGCTTGCGACAGGCAGGCCCGGGCCGCGGGTATCGAGCATGGGCAACTGGTATCGGATGCCATGGCGCTTTGCCCCCTGCTCGAGTTGCATCCGGCCGACAGCGAAGGTGACCGCAAGGAGCTTGCGCGAATTGCCCGCTGGTGTGGGCATTACACGCCCTGGACGGTGGCAGATCCCATTGGCCGGGAAGGGGAGCCGGACGGCGTTCTGCTCGACATCACAGGCTGCGCTCATCTCTTTGGCGGTGAGGCAGAGCTGCTTTCGACTCTTCATCGGCGTTTTAGCGGGCTGGGCCTGACGGTCCGTTGTGCGATCGCATCTACAACAGGGACAGCCTGGGCGATCGCGCGATATGGCCGGAACATGCTTTCCATCGTTCCTTCGGGCGGGGAAGCAGATGCACTTCGCAAATTGCCGGTTGCGGCGCTCCGGCTCGACGGGGCGGTTGTGGATGGGCTCATGCGTCTCGGACTGAAGCGGGCGGCTGATCTCTACGGCAAGCCGCGCGCGCCGATTACCGCCCGTTTTGGCGCCGAAGTGGCGCGGCGTCTCGACGAGGCACTCGGTTTCGAGCCGGAGCCGATCTCGCCCAACCTGCCGCATGTTCCTTATCACGCAAGCCTTTCCTTTCCGGAAGGGCTGACGCAACTTCTTCATATCGAAGAAGCCGTTCGGCGGATTGCAGGCGATCTCTGCGAAGTTCTTCAACGCGAACAGCAGGGCGCGCGGCGGCTCGAATTGCAGCTTTTCCGTGTCGATGGGGAAGTAGCGCAGCTTCAAGCGGGCACCGGTAGACCTTCTCATGAGGCTGCCCATCTGGCGCGGCTTTTCCGCGAGAAGCTTGCACGGGCGGGTGACGATTTCGATGCGGGTTTCGGTATCGAGGCGATCACCCTTGCCTGCCTTGCCGTCGAGCCGTTGTCGCCCATCCAGGATGGCTTCGACGGAAACGAAACGCATCTTCACGATCTTGAGCGCTTTCTGGACCGGCTGAGCAACCGTATCGGGCAGGATCGTGTCCTTCGGCTTGAGCCAAGAGCGAGCCATATTCCCGAGCGTGCCGTCGCCGATGTCCCTTCGCTGCGTGGTATGACGCCTGCCATGCGTTCCTGGCCAACGCACAGGGACGTGCATCGCGCTTCCATGCTCGGCGGCAGCCTGCCGCGTCCCTTGAGGCTTCTCCCTCTGCCTGAGCTGGTCGACGTTGTCGCCGAGGTGCCTGAGGGACCGCCACGCATTTTCCGTTGGCGGCGGATCGCCCACAGGGTTGCGCGCACGGAGGGACCGGAGAGGATCGCACCTGAATGGTGGCGCGGGAACCGTCAGCACACACGGGATTATTATCGGGTAGAGGATAGTGAAGGCTGCCGTTTCTGGCTTTACCGCGACGGCCTTTATTACCGGGACAAGGAAGCTCCGCGCTGGTTCCTTCATGGAGTTTTCGAATGAGCCCGTTCTTTGCAGAGCTGGCGGTTGCAACCAATTTCAGTTTCCTGCGCGGTGCATCGCACGCCGAGGAACTGGTAATGGCGACGGAGGCGCTCGGACTTTCCGCAATTGGCATTGCTGACCGGAATACGCTTGCGGGTGTGGTGCGCGTTCATGCGGCTGCGAAGGAAGCGGGGATAAGGCTTCTTGTCGGTGCAAGGCTTGTGCTGCAGGACGGTTTCGAGGTTATTGCCTATCCGCAGAACCGTGAAGCCTATGGGCGGCTGACCAAGCTGCTTACGCTTGGCAATCGCCGCGCGCCAAAAGGCGAATGTCATCTCGGCATGAGCGATGTGCTTGCATATGGCGAGGAGCATTGTTTCATCGCCATGCCGACCGCCATTCCGGGCAAGGATTTTGCCGGCAATCTCGAATTGCTGGCTGAAGCATTCCCCCGCTCGGTCTGGATCGGTCTCACGCCGCTTTACCGGAGTGACGACAAGCGGCGCCATGCCGTACTCGCCCGGCTTTCGCGGGAAACGAGTGTACCGCTCGTCGCGACGAATGACGTCTTCTATCACATGCCGAACCGGAAGCCGTTACACGATGTGCTCACCTGTATCCGGGAGCACTGCACGCTGAAGGAGGCTGGATTCCGCCTTTCCGCAAATGCCGAACGGCATGTGAGGAGCGGTGAGGAAATGGCGCGGCTTCTTGCCGACTGGCCGGAAGCGCTCGATGCGACGCAAGAGATCGTCAACAGTTGCAATTTTTCTCTGGATGAACTGCGTTATGAGTATCCCGCCGACAGTTTTTCGGAAAACGAGACACCGCAGGAACTTCTGACACGCCTGACGTGGGAAGGTGCGAGAGGACATTTTCCGGAAGGAATAGGCGAGAAGCTTGAGAAGACGATTGCGCATGAACTCGCCATCATTGAGGAAAAAGCTTATGCGCCTTACTTTCTGACGGTTCATGACATCGTTCGAGAGGCACGCCGCCTTAATATTCTCTGCCAGGGGCGAGGGTCCGCCGCCAATTCGGTTGTCTGCTTCTGTCTTGGCATTACCTCGGTCAATCCGGTGGAAGTCGATCTCCTGTTCGAGCGTTTCGTCTCCAGGGACCGTGATGAACCACCGGATATCGACGTCGATTTCGAGCACGAGCGGCGTGAAGAGGTGATCCAGTACATATATAGAAAATATGGGCGCCATCGCGCAGGTATCGCGGCAACGGTGATCACATATCGCTCGCGCAGCGCCATCCGGGATGTCGGCAAGGTGTTTGGTCTCTCCGAAGACGTCGTCACTGCGCTGTCGCGCTCGACATGGGGTTGGTCGAGCACGGGTATCTCGGTCGAGGATGCCGAGGAAATCGGGCTCGATCCAAAAAATCCGCAATTGCGTATTGCCTTGAAGCTCGCGAGCGAGCTTATCGGTTTTCCTCGTCATCTTTCGCAACATGTAGGCGGATTCATCATCACGAAAGGTCCGCTTGAGGAAGTGGTGCCGATCCAGAATGCGGCAATGGAAGATCGGACCTTCGTGGAATGGGACAAGGACGATCTCGATACACTTGGTATTCTGAAGATCGACGTGCTGGCGCTTGGCATGCTGACCTGCATCCGCAGGGCCTTCGACCTTCTCGACAGGCACTACGGCGAGCGGATGACGCTTGCGAATGTGCCTCCGGGCGATGAGAAGGTCTACGACATGCTGTGCAACGCCGATGCGGTGGGCGTTTTCCAGGTCGAGAGCCGGGCGCAGATGTCGATGTTGCCGCGTCTCAAGCCTCGCTGCTTTTACGATCTCGTGGTCGAAGTGGCGATCGTGCGGCCGGGGCCCATACAGGGAGATATGGTGCATCCTTATCTGCGGCGGCGGAGTGGACAGGAAAAGGTCGACTATCCCAGGAAAGAACTCGAAGCCGTTCTGAAAAAGACCTATGGCGTACCGCTCTTTCAGGAACAGGCAATGAAAATTGCCATTGTGGCAGCGGGTTTCACGCCCGGAGAATCCGACCGGCTGCGCCGCGCCATGGCCACGTTCCGCAAGTCGGGCACGATCGGCATGTATCGCGAGAAGTTTGTCGGCGGAATGATTGAAAACGGTTACGAGCCAGATTTTGCGGAGCGCTGCTTCAAGCAGATCGAAGGTTTTGCCGATTACGGTTTTCCCGAGAGCCACGCCGCCGCCTTCGCGCGGCTTGCCTATATTTCGGCCTGGCTCAAATGCCACTATCCGGACGTTTTCTGTGCGGCGATCCTCAATTCGCAGCCGATGGGTTTTTATGCACCGGCGCAGCTCGTTCGCGACGCGCGGGAACATGGGGTCGAGGTCCGGCCCGTCGATGTCAATCATAGCGATTGGGATTGTACGCTCGAAGAGGCGGGGGTGGGGAAATGTGCCGTCAGGCTCGGCATCCGTCAGGTAAAGGGTGTGCAGGAGGCGACTGCTGTCACTATTGAGAGAAGCCGCGCGGGCGGTTTCGATTCCGTGCGGCATTTCTGGCTGAGAACAGGGCTCTATCCCCGCATCATCGAATGGTTGGCCGATGCGGATGCGTTTCGTTCGGTCGGCCTCGATCGCCGTGAAGCGCTCTGGGCCGTACGTGGTCTCGGGGGATATGCGAGCGGCCAGAATGGCAAGATGCCAGCAACCTTGCCGCTTTTCGCCGCGCTGGAAGAGGGTGGTTTGCAGAAGGAGGAGGAGATGGCCTTACCCGCGATGCCGCCCGGTGAACATGTCGTGCTCGATTACGCAACATTGCGGCTCTCGCTGAAGGCGCATCCGCTCTCTTTTCTCCGCGGCCGCTTCGCGGCGTGCGGTGTCATTCCCAATGCAAGGTTGAAGGATGTCGAGGCGGGCAGGCGGGTGTCGCTTGCGGGGCTTGTCCTCGTGCGCCAACGGCCCGGCACGGCGAGCGGTGTGATCTTCGCAACGCTGGAGGACGAAACGGGTATCGCCAACATCATCATCTGGCCGAAACTTTACGAAAAGTACCGCCGGATCGTGCTCACATCAAGGTTGCTGTTCGTACGCGGCCGTGTGCAGAAGGAAGGTATCGTGATCCATGTGGTGGCCGATGACCTTGAAGACTGGACACAGGAACTCGGCCTTCTCTCATCGGAAGATTTCGGCGAGACCGTAATCGCGCGGGCCGATGGGGCGAAACATCCGGGACAAGATCCCCGCGACGGCAACCACAGCAAGGAAGAACAGAAGCGCATGCGCGCTGCGCGGTTTGTTCCCCGAGGCCGCGATTTTCACTGAGCGGCCGGAGTCGGGGATATTATTTGCCGCGCAGGGCCACGAACTGGACGGCGCTGCCTCCGATTTCCGTCGCCACGAAGAGCCAGAGCACGGGTGTCGCGCCCTCCGTCATCGCGTAGACGATGAGCCCCGCAACGGCGAGGCGGGCCAAAGCATCGGTCCGTGCGAGGAGGGGTGAGGGAATGCGCAGGCGCGCGAGGGCCCAGACGACACCCCGAATCGTTTTCTGCAGCATGTCCTCTTCCCAACCGGTCTGCGGCATTCCGCCCTGGAGTTGTCCCCGGATGCCGCCGCCCCCCTATCTTCTGCTATAAGCAAGGTCACGTGAACAGCCCGAAGCATCGGCGGAGGCGTTTTGCAACGACGTATAATCTGGGCAGGCGGCGCAGCCGCAGTCGCCATCGCGGCACTCATCTTCGTTTATTTCACCTATTTTCTGCTCCCGGGGGTCGCGACGACATCTCCTCACCGGGGGAGTGCGGTGGAAGCGGTCTATGCCACGGGAACGGTGGAGCCCCTCCGCTATGCGCGTGTGGGAACGAAGATTGCCGGACCCATTACCGAAGTGCTGAAGCACGAAGGGGAGCCCGTCGAGCGGGGCAACATCCTCGCGGTTATCGAGGCGAGCGAGGACATCACGCGGGTGCAGGAGCTTGCCGCGCGAATGAAGCTCACTGCGGCGGAACTCGACCGCGCCAGGCAACTCAGACGGACCGGGAATGCGAGCCAGGCGACGCTCGATCAGGCCGAGAGCGCGCACTCGGCTGCCGTCGCCGCCTATCGAGGGGCGAAGGCACGGCTCGACGATCATTTCATCACGGCGCCCATTTCCGGCGAGGTGCTGCGCTCGGAAAACAGAATCAAGGTTGGCGACATGGTGCAGCCGGGCCAGATCCTTTTCATGGTTGGCGACCCGGCGGAACTGCA
>JACIYQ010000377.1 GCA_014359855.1 Parvibaculum sp. | reverse complement strand
TCGCAGCCGATGCCCTTTTCCCGGTCGGCGATGGCGCGCGCGAGCGCATCCGTCAGCGCCAGCGGCTCGCGGCGCAGGTCCAGCACGACAAAATCGTTGCCGAGCCCGTTCATCTTCAGAAAATGGTGCGTCATGCCGGTCATGATGCGCTCCTATATGGCCCTTTTTGGCCGCTTGTGCCAGTAGTGGGCGAGCCAAATGGAAAGCCGGACCGAAAGGGAGGTTCCATGCTCTGGATCATCGGGGCGCTCGCGCTGGCGGTGCTGGCCGTCCTCGCCGTCTGGTACCGCTTCCACCGCCTCTTCGAGGACAAGGTGGCGCGGCATGTCCGCTCGCTGGCGGGCGAGCTGGGGGCGCAGCGAATTCTGGCCGTTTTCGCCCATCCGGACGACGAGCAGCTCATCAACGGGCTCCTCACCTCGGCCAAGGCGGGCGGGGCCTGGCTCGGCATGGTGACGGCCACGAAGGGCGATGCGGGCAGGCAGTCCCCGGTCGTCTGCCGGCAGAGCGAGCTTGGCGTCATCCGCCATGCGGAAGTGCTGAAAAACGGCTTTGCGCTCGGCATCGACGAGCAGGAGGTCTGGGATTATCCCGATGGCGGCCTGCCCGAACAGCCGCTTGAGGAACTTGTGTCTCGCGTCACGGCGGCAATGACGCGCTACAAGCCCGATCTCGTCGTCGCCTTCTGGCCCGCGAGCGGCGCCACCGGCCACAAGGACCATATGCGCATCGGGCTCGCGGCCGAACAGGCGATCGCGCAGCTTCGTGCCGCGGCGGAGGGCTATCGCGGCCCTCGCTTTGTTGCCTATCCGCTGATCCCCCGGAACTCCCTGCTGACGCTTGGCGGGAAGACCGGGCGCTTCATCGCGGAGAACCAGCCGTTGCCCACCCATTCGACGCCGGGCAACGCGGCCTCCAAGGTGCGAGGCTGGAAAATTCATGCGGCGCAGGCGAATTTCGTCTCCCGCGCCTACAAGATGCCGACGCGCCTCCTCTATCTCATCTGGGACAAGGAGTTCTATGCGGTGCGGGAAATGGGAAAAGCCTGATGGAAAGTCTCCTGCCGCTCGCGGCTGAAGTCGCGGACCTGCTGAAGAAAAGGGGCGAGACGCTGGCCCTGTCGGAAAGCTCCATGGGCGGTCTCGTGTCCGCCGCACTGGTCGCCCAGCCCGGCGCCTCCGCCTTCTATCTCGGCAGCACCGTCATCTATACGCGGGGCGCCGCCAAGGCGCTCTACGATCTCCAGGGTCCGCCCGCGCCGGATGTGAAGCCGCTGACGGAACCTTACGTGGCGGCGATGGCCGAAGTGGTGCGGGAGAAATTCGGGGCAACATGGGCGATTTCCGAAATGGGCGCATCCGGGCCCTCCGGCTCTCCTTACGGGCCGGGGCCGGGCGCGGCGGTGGTCGGGCTCGCGGGGCCTCGTCCGGCTTCGATCACGGTCAGCACGGGCATGGCGGAGCGCGCCGCCAACATGCGCGCCTTCGGGGCGGCGGCTCTCGAATTGCTGAAAGAGCGGCTTACCAGAGCCTCGTGATGCCATAGGCGTCGAACCGCGTCTCGTTCGAGACGAGTGTCAGGTCTTCGCAGAGCGCCTGCGCGATCAGCATGCGGTCGAAAGGATCCTTGTGGTGCCCGTCCAGCGCGCCTGCCATCTGGCCATGGACGACCGATACCGGAAGCTCGACAAATCCCTCGGCCTCCATGGCGCCCGGAACATCGGCGATGAAACCGGCCACGATGGGAAGCTTGCCGATCTTGTGCTTGATCGCCATTTCCCACGCCGTGGCGGCGCTCAGGAATATCTCGTTGTCCTCATCGCCGATCATCCTGCGCGCGGATGCGGGCAGGGCGCGGTCGTTCGTCATCCACCAGATGAAGGTGTGCGTGTCGAGCAGAAGCCGCACTTACTTTTCGCCCCAGAGTTCGAGGTCCTCGTCGGACAAGGGTTCGAAAAACTCCGGCCCGATGCTCATCTTGCCCGC
>JACIYQ010000376.1 GCA_014359855.1 Parvibaculum sp. | reverse complement strand
TGGCCCGCTTTATGCGGGCCATCCACGTCTTTGCGGCACGGAAGGCAGGAAAGAAAGACCCCGGCTTTCGCCGGGGCAGGCGTGGATGACCCGGACAAGCCGGGTCATGACGGTTAAATTCGGGATTGAAAATTAAACCGGACGGCAGTGGGCTCGTCCGGGTCATGACGTATTTGGGGGGTGCCCTTACGCCGCCTTTTTCAGATAGCGCGCGCCGAGAATTTCCGCGATCTGTACGGCGTTGAGTGCCGCGCCTTTACGCAGATTGTCGGAGACGACCCAGATGTTGAGGCCGTTCTCGATCGTGGGATCGACGCGGATGCGGCTGATGAAGGTTGCGTATTCGCCGACGCATTCGATGGGCGTCACATAGCCGCCATCCTCATGCTTGTCGACGACGAGGCAGCCCGGCGCCTCGCGCAGGATGTCGCGCGCTTCCTCGTCCGAGATCGGCCGCTCGAACTCGATATTGATCGCTTCCGAATGACCGACAAAAACCGGCACGCGCACGCAGGTGGCCGTCAGCTTGATCTTCGGATCGAGAATCTTCTTCGTCTCCGCCATCATCTTCCATTCCTCCTTCGTCTGCCCGTCTTCCATGAAGACGTCGATATGGGGAATGACGTTGAAGGCAATCTGCTTGGTGAACTTGCCTTCGTCGATGCTGTCATTGACGAAGATCGCGCGCGTCTGGCTGAAAAGCTCGTCCATCGCTTCCCGGCCCGCGCCCGAGACCGACTGATAGGTCGAGACGACGACGCGGCGGATGCCGGCGGCATCGTGCAGCGGCTTCAGCGCGACGACCATCTGCGCCGTCGAGCAGTTCGGATTGGCGATGATGTTCTTTTTCGCATAGCCCGCGATGGCGGCCGCATTCACTTCCGGCACGATCAGCGGCACGTCGGGGTCCATGCGCCACTTCGACGAATTGTCGATGACGACGCAGCCCCTGGCCGCGATCTTCGGCGCCCATTCGGCCGACATCTCGCCCGACGTCGCCATGAGGCAGATATCGGTGCCCGCGAAATCGTAGGTTTCGAGCGCCTTGACCTTCAGGTCGCGCGCGCCGAACGACACTTCCGTGCCCTGGCTGCGGCGGGACGCCAGCGCCACGACCTCATCGGCCGGAAACTCGCGCTCGGCGAGGATGTTGAGCATTTCGCGGCCCACATTGCCCGTGGCGCCGAGAACGGCAATCTTGTAGCCCATGATCGTCTCCAGTGTTCCGCCGGAAGAGGCTAGGACCTCTTTCCTTCATTCAGAATGCTCAGGATTGTCTCCATCACACCTTGTGTGTTCCCGAGCACGTCGTTGTTCCAGTATCTGAGAACGCGATAGCCATTTTCCACGAACCATTCGTCGCGGCGCCTGTCGTGCTCGATTCCTGGATCGAGCCCATGCTGACCGCCATCGACCTCGACAATGATCCGCGCCGAGTAACAGAGAAAATCGGCGACATAGGGACCGACCGGACATTGCCGCCGGAAATGAAAGCCCTCGCGCTTCATGTCTTTCAGATAGAGCCAGAGCCTCCGCTCCGCCTCCGTCTGGTTTCGTCTCAGGTGTCGCGCGCGCTCATTTGCCATCGCTCGCATTCTGGCATGGAACGGGCTTCGCCACATCGTCACCTCCCCCTTGCGGGGAGGTCGAAAAAACGGCGCGACAGCGGCGGTTTTTCGGGTGGGGGGCCCGGCGCCTCACCAACCCGCTTATCTCATCGAGTTTGTTAAGCGCCGCAAACCCCCACCCAAAAATCGTTGCTTCTCAACGATTTTTGAGCCTCCCCGCAAGGGGGAGGCGAGCGGGTTTATCCGTTCAGTTTGGTGAGCGCGGCGAGGATTGCGTCGCCCATTTCCTTTGTGCCGACTTTTTTCATGCCGGGCTGCATGATGTCGCCGGTGCGGAGGCCAGCGGCGAGGACGGTGTCGACGGCTTTTTCGAGCAGGTCCGCATCGGCGCCGAGTTCGAACGTGTAGCGCAGCGCCATGGCGAAAGAGAGGATGGACGCAATCGGGTTTGCCGCACCCGTGCCCGCGATATCGGGCGCGCTCCCGTGCACCGGCTCATACATGGCGCAAGCTTTGCCGCTCGCATCCCGCTGCCCAAGCGAGGCGGACGGCAGCATGCCGAGCGAGCCCGTGAGCATGGAGGCGATGTCGGAGAGCACGTCGCCGAAGAGATTATCGGTGACGATCACGTCGAACTGCTTCGGATTGCGCACGAGCTGCATGGCGCAATTGTCGGCCAGCATGTGTTCGAGCTTCACATCGGCGAACTTCTCCTTGTGGAGCTTCGAGACTTCCTCGTACCAGAGCACGCCCGACTTCATCACATTGCGCTTCTCGACCGACATGACGCGGTTGCCGCGCTTCTTCGCGAGATCGAAAGCGACCTCCGCGATGCGCCGGATTTCGCTCGTCGTGTAGACCTGCGTGTCGACACCGCGCCGCTCGCCATTACCGAGATCGGTGATCTCCTTCGGCTCGCCGAAATAGACGCCGCCGGTGAGCTCGCGCACGATCATGATGTCGAGACCCTCGACGATCTCGCGCTTCAACGACGAAGCATCGGCCAGCGCCGCGAAGCAGAGCGCGGGGCGGAGGTTTGCAAAGAGTTCGAGATCCTTGCGGAGGCGCAGCAGCCCCGCTTCGGGGCGGCCCTCGTAAGGCACGTTATCCCATTTCGGCCCGCCGACCGCGCCGAGCATGACGGCATCGGCTTGTCTCGCCTTCTCGACCGTCTCGTCCGTCACCGCGACGCCATGCGCGTCGTAGCAGCAGCCGCCGACAAGCTCGTTCTCGATCTTCGCGCCGAACTTGCGGTTGCCGTTGAACCACTGGATCACGCGCTCGACTTCGCCCATGACTTCCGGGCCGATGCCGTCGCCGGCGACGATGAGGATGTTTCTTGTCATTGGAGTCTCGGTCTTTCCCTATTCGTCATTGCCGGGCTTGACATGAATAAAAATGGTCGTCTAAAGCCAGGGCTGCGTCTCTTCGAGTTTCTTCTCGAAGGTTTCGATCTCGGCTTCCTTCTTGAGCGTGAGGCCGACGCCGTCGAGGCCTTCGAGCAGGCAATGCTTGCGGAAGGGATCGATGTCGAAATTGATGACGCCGCCATCCGGCCCGCGGATTTCCTGCGCCTCGAGGTCGATGGTGACGACGGCATTGCTCCCACGCTCCGCATCGTCCATCAGCTTGTCGACCTCTTCCTGCGGCAGCACGATGGGCAGGATGCCGTTCTGGAAGCAGTTATTGTAGAAGATGTCGGCGAAGGAGGGCGCGATCACGCAGCGGATGCCGAAATCGAGCAGCGCCCAGGGCGCGTGTTCGCGCGACGAGCCGCAGCCGAAATTCTCGCCCGTGACGAGGATCTGCGCGTTCCGGTAGGCCGGCTGGTTCAGCACGAAATCCGGAATCTCTTTCTTGTCGTCGTCATAGCGCATTTCGTCGAACAGGTTCTTGCCGAGACCCGTACGCTTGATCGTCTTCAGGAACTGCTTCGGGATGATCATGTCGGTATCGACATTGATGATCGGCAGCGGCGCCGCAACGCCCGTCAGCTTGTTGAACTTTTCCATCTGGCTTTCGCTTCTTCTATTCGGCCGCGCTTGAAACGGCGGTCTGGTCGCCGCGACCGGAAAGCAATCCGGCCACGGAAATATCTTCATCGAGGCCCGGCCAATGCAGCCCCGCCCCGCCCCCTGAAATCTCGTAGGCCGCACGCTGCTCCGGCGTCGCCGCCAGCAGCCGCGGAAACCATGCGAGCGGAATGCCGAGCGAACGCCCGTCGGCCAGATCGACCCACATGCTGTTCTCGTCGAAACGCAGCGACTTAGCCGAAATATTCATGCCACGCCCTTTCGATCAGTTCCTTGTTTTGCTCCACCACTGTAGCAAGTTCGCGAAGCGTGCGTGCGTCGAATCCGTAGCTGTCGGCTGCATGGACCGGGTTTAACCAAAACTTCGCAGTCGCGCTGCCCTCTTGTACATGAACATGCACCGGCTCTCGCGGGCTCCCCTCATTCGAAAAGAAGAAAAAGCGGTAGCCTTTGTAGCGAAAGACGGTTGGCATCGCTCCTACTTCATCTCCCTCACATCGACGAAATGCCCCGCGAACGCCGCCGCCGCCGCCATCGCCGGCGAGACGAGATGCGTGCGGCCGCCGCGGCCCTGACGGCCTTCGAAGTTGCGGTTCGACGTCGACGCGCAGCGTTCGCCGGGCTCGAGCTTGTCGGCGTTCATCGCAAGGCACATGGAGCAGCCGGGTTCGCGCCATTCGAAGCCCGCTTCGAGGAATATCTTGTCGAGGCCTTCCTTTTCCGCCTGCTCCTTCACGAGGCCGGAACCGGGCACGACCATCGCATTGACGGTCGGCGCGACCTTGCGGCCGGCCTTGATCGCCTTTTCGGCGATGACGGCGGCGGCGCGCAGGTCTTCGATGCGGCCATTGGTGCAGGAGCCGATGAAGACGCGGTCGATCTTCACTTCCGTCATCGGCGTGCCGGGGGTGAGACCCATATAGTCGAGCGCGCGCTGCATGGACTTCGCATGCGCTTCGTCATGCACATCCTTCGGATCGGGAATGCGGTCCGTGATCTTGATGACGTTTTCCGGGCTCGTGCCCCAGGTGATGAGCGGCGGCAGGTTGGCGATGTCGACGGTGATTTCCTTGTCGAACGTCGCATCCGGATCGGAAGGCAGGGTCTTCCAGTAGTCGACCGCCATCTCCCAGGCCTTGCCTTTCGGCGCGCGCGGACGGCCCTCGAGATAGGCGAAGGTCTTTTCATCCGGCGCGATGAGGCCGGCGCGCGCACCGCCTTCGATCGTCATGTTGCAGACGGTCATGCGGCCTTCCATGGAAAGGTCGCGGATCGCCTCGCCCGCATATTCGATGACATAGCCGGTGCCGCCCGCCGTGCCGATTTCGCCGATGATGGCGAGCACGATGTCCTTGGCGGTGAA
>JACIYQ010000375.1 GCA_014359855.1 Parvibaculum sp. | reverse complement strand
TTCACCGCCCCGTTGCGGAACATGAGGCGGTAGAGAAGGTCCTTCCGCAAATCCCGCAGGCGCTCGCGAAAGCTGAGGCGGCCTGGATTGTCCGTCTGGTAGTGAACCGAAGGACGAAACAGGATGCCGGAAACCTTGCGGCCGCCGAAGCCGAGCCCGAGGGCGAGGGGCAGCGACAGGTGATCCATCCCGAGGAACAGGCCTTGCGGCGCGCCGCTTTCGGCGAGATGCCGGCGCATCGTCCACCAGCGCGCAAGCCCGCTGACGGCAAGACGCCGGTGCATGCACAGCTCGCTCTCCCGCGGAGAAAGCGGGTGCAGTTCCGCGTTGTGCAGATTGCGTGTCTTCATCCAGGCCGAAAGCTTTTCAGCAAGCGGCGCGGGAACGGCAAGGGCGAGCCTGGCGGGATGCCGGTCCGTCGCCGAATATTCGACGATGTGCTGCAGCCACTCGAAGGCATGGCCTCGCGCATCCGGCTCCAGAATCAGCAGCTCTGGCGGCATGTCATGTTCCCTTGCGGTTGCCGTCGCATTGCGTGACGGCGTTCGTGAATTCGCGAAGTACGTTCGCCTTCGTGTGATGGGCTTCCACATAGGCGCGCCCGCATTGGCCGAGCCGGTTGCGCCGCGCCGGGTCCGCCGCGAGGCGTCTGACGGCGTTTGCGAAGGCGTGCGGGTCGTCCGGCGGCACGCAGAGAAAGGCATTCGTCGTTTCGTGGAGGCGCCATATCTGGCTGCCCTCGCGGGCGGTCGCGATGAAGGGCCTGCCTGCCGCCATGATCGCGTAGATCTTGGAGGGAACCGCGAAGTCGGCCCCGTCGGGATTTTGCGGCACGAGATGTATGTCGCCTTCGCTCAGCGCTTCGTTCAACCGCTCGGGCGGCGCGAGCGGCTGGAACGCCACATTGTCGAGATTCTTTTCCCGCGCGCATTCGGCGAGCGCATCGGCCTCTCTGCCGCCACCCCGCAGGACGATCCGGATGTCCGGGTCCGATTCCTTCAGAATGCCCGCGAGCCCCAGCACCTGGTGCAGCGATTGCTTGCGCCCGAAATTACCGCTGTAGAGCAGTGTCAGCGGGCGGTTCGCGGGGGCCGGCAGCGGATGGATGGCTTTCGTGTCGATCCAGATAGGAAGTGTCCGGATCGGGCGCTTCACATCGAGCGCCTCCAGTTGCCGTTTCATTTCCTCCGACAGGACGATGATGAGATCGGCGCGGTTCAGCGCCGTCCTCTCAATCCGGCGCAAGGTCTTGATGAAGACGTTTCCGCCTGCGATGCCGAGACCCCCGGCGAGCCCGGATTCGATGTCGTGAACCAGAACGATGTGGCGTCCATCGCGCGCGCAGGCGCAGATGGCAAGCACGACCGAAAAGATCGAGGGCGAAAGCGAGATGACGAGTTCCTGCCTTGCCACGCCGCCGCGTGCGAGCAGCGAAAGGCCCTGCACGAGGAAATAGCCGGCGGAGGCGGCCCTCTGAAGCGCGCCGCCGCCCTTCGGCACGCGTGTGGGCAGGCGCCGCACAGCGACTTCGTTCAGGATCTCCCAGTCCTTCTCGCCCGATCTGTATTCTTCGAAGACCTCGTTCGCGGGGTAGTGCGGTCTCGATGTCAGCACTTCCACGGCAATGTCGTTCAGCCGCAGCCATTCGGCCATATCGCCGCAGAACGGCGCCGAGCCGATGAGCTCCGGCCGGTAGTACTGCGTCACGAAGAGGGCGGGGGTGGGAAGCGGAACGCTGCTCATCTACTGCAACCTCGCCGCCGTCTTCTGTCTCGCTGGATATCGATAGTGAAGGCCGACCTCCGCATAGCGCTTGTAGAGCCGCGGGTTGACCTGCGCGAGGGCGACGCCGGCGATCCGGGCCTGCGTTCCCGCAAACTGGTGAAGCCCGTCGAGGACGACGTTCTTCGGGGTCTTGCCCCACCGCACGACGAAGACCGTCGCGTCGGTCATCTGCGCGTAGTGAATGACCTCCGCGCCGACAAGGACGGGCGGTGCGTCGAGGATCACCGTGTCGTAGTGTTTCGAGAGAGACGCGAGCAACATGCGCAGGCGCTGAACGTCGGGCAGCATGTTCTCGCCATTTGGAGAACGCCCCGCGAAGATAGCGTGAACGCCGGAAGCTTCGTCGCGGTAGACCGCTTCGTCCGGCGTGGAAGTGCCGTTCAGAAGATCGATCAGGCCGGGGCCGTTCTTCGTGCCGAGGAGCTTGTGCACCGAGGGTCGGCGCAGGTCACCATCGACAATGATGACACGACGTCCGGCATAGGCGAGCTGGCGCGCGAGCGACACCGATATGCGCGATTTCCCTTCGTCGGGAACGGCGGAGGTGAACATCGTCACCTTGGGGGGATCGCCCGGCTGCGAAAACATGATCCGCGTATGGAGCTTGTAGATTGACTCGCTGAACGGAGATGTGGGGTCGTAGGCCCGGTTGCCGGCGAGTTCGGATTTCCGGAAGGTCGGCACAAGGGCGAGGTTCGGCAGGCCCGTTGCCTTCACCACGTCGTCGCTCGTCCGGAACGTGCGGTCGAGGGATTCCATGAAGAGAACGAGAAGCGTGCCGAGCAGAATCCCCATGAGCGTCGTGCCCGCGAGAATGGGGGTCTTGGGTGGGAAGCTCGGGCGAACGGGTGCCGCGGCCGGAGAGATGATCCATGCCGAAGCCTGCTTGAACTGCTCCTGGGCGGAGTTCCTCTTGTAGCGCTCCAGAAAGTTCTCGAAAAGCGTGCGGCTCGCGTCCGCCTCGCGCTGGAGCTGGCGAAGCTCGACGGAATCGACATTCGATTCGCTGACTTCGGATTTTGCTGCGTCGAGGCGCGCGTTGATCGCGTTGTAGCGTGCTTGCGCAGTCAGTGCTGAGTTGCGGACACTGCTGACGATCTTTCTCACCTCGGCATCGATCTTGCGCTTCGTGTCTTCCTGCTGCGCCTCAATATTCGTGATGCGCGGATGCATCGGTCCGTAGACCGAGGAAAGTTCCGCGGCCTGACGGGCGATTTCGGCCTGCTTCTCTTCAAGTGCCTGTATTAGCGGAGAGTTCACGACCTCGGGAATGCTGTCGAGTTCGCCTCCCGAGTTCAGGACTTGCTGGGCCTGGGAGAGGCGGGCTTCTGCCTGCGCCTTCTCGCTTTCGGCAAGGACGAGCTGTGTGTTGAGTTCGGCGAGCTGCTGGTCGCTCACCGTCGACGCGTTCGCCTCGTAGAGGCCATGCTTGCGCCGGTATTCCTCGACCGCGCGTTCGTTTGTGTCGACCTGCCGGCGAAGCTCGTCTATCTGTCCCTCGAGCCAGGTGTTCGCCTGCTGTGCCATCGTGGTCTGGCGCACGAGCATCTGCTCGATGTAGAGCTCGGCAAAGGCATTGGTGATGCGGGCGGCCAGGTGCGCGTCCTCAACTTCCGTCTGCACGTTGAGAACATGCGAGCGGTCGGTCGGCCCGGCCGATACTTTCGACAGAAGCACCTCGGTCGTGAGCGCGACCTGTTCGTCTCGTGGCGCCTGGCGTTTGTCCTCCAACGAGTTGCGCCTGAAAATCGTGTCGAAGAGGCTCTTGTCCTCGCGCAGATAGGGATTGAAATCCGGATCCCGGTCGAGGGCCAGTTTTTCGACGACCCGCCTTGCGATGGTTCTCGACGTCACAATCCGCGCCTGACTTTGAACCGCTTCGCTGTCCACGCTCTGCCGTTCGCCCGGCGCGAGCGAACTGCCGGCATCGTTCACCGGTGCGCCGATCAGGATTTCGGCGGTGGCGGTATAGAGCGGCGTCAGGCTTCGGACGGCGATCATGGCGACGACGAAAGCAGTCGCCGCGACGGCCAGCACGATCCAGTAGTGGCGCGCGAGCTTCCGCAACGTTGCGAAGAGGTCGTCGGACGACCGGCTTCCTTGCGCCGGCTGAGCCGCGAAATGCGCGTTGCTCACCGGCAGCGGATCCTGGGGGGTCTGGGGCGGACCTATCATGTTCGGCATTGCTAAAACCATCTTTCGTCAACGGTGATGACATCGCCCGGCTGGATGAGCGTTTCGGGTCCCGCGTCCACGACGTCGGTGTTGCCGTTGGCGGTGCGTTTGATTTCGAAATCGTCCTCGTCGGCGCGGTAGGTGAAGCCGCCCGCGAGAGCGACAGCGTTGATCGCTGTCATCCCGTTCACATAGGCATAGCTGCCGGGCTTGCTCACCTCGCCGACGATGTAGAAGGGGCGGTAGGAGAGAATGTCGACGCTCGCATTCGCGTCCTTCAGGTAATTGGGCGTCAGCTTCGCGACGATCCGCTTCTGAAGTTCCTCGGCCGACAGTCCCTTCGCGTCCACGTTATTGATGAGCGGCATCGAAATGAGGCCGTCGCCATCCAGCCGGAAGACGCCCGAAAGATCGGGCTGCCCGAAAACGATGATCCGCACCTGATCGCCCGGCCCGAGGCGGTAACCGCTGTCGGGAGCGGAGATGGAGACATCCGGTCCGGAGGGTGTGTTCATCGGATCGTCTTGAGTGCCCGGCATGGCGTCGAGTGCGCTTTGCGTCTGCGACCCCTCCGCGCGCGCGACGGCGGCGCTTGCGAGAGAAAACGCGAGCGTGCAGACGAGGATTGCTCCGAAATGTCTTGCAGCCATGACTTTCCACTCCACGGAAGTAACGGGGATGCGATCGAGCCTCGCATCCGGAGATGGAAACTATGGAGGGGGCGGGACGCAGAGGCTCGTGACCAATGCGGGGTCTTGGCGCGCATCGCGCGCGCGCCGCGCTTGTCTGTGTGACCGGAGAGTGACCGGAGGGACGAACCGTTTCGCCAGAAGGAAAATGCAGGTTTCATTCGCGCGGCCGAGGTGCTGCGCGAGGAAGAAGCGGCCCCCGCGCGCTCAAAAAATGTTTCAGTGTTGCAACAACGCGACGGTGGAAAAGCGCGGGAAATGCTTGTGGCGCAAGGACGAAATGCTTCCCCGGAAGCCTGTGCGCGTGCTGGCCTCATATTCGCCACATATCCGCCTATCGGCGGTCATAGGTCGATGAAAATGTTCCCTCGTCACGAACCGCAGTGCTGGACGCCGACTGCGTGGCGGAGGGTAGCGTAATGACCGATCTCGCGGACGGCCTGGACGACCAC